>CALIUG010000204.1 GCA_938048755.1 uncultured Alphaproteobacteria bacterium | reverse complement strand
GGGTTCTGCACCAGCCCTCTCCCCCCCCCGGCCACCCACGGCAGTATCCTGACGGGGTGGCCGGGTGGGGGAGAGGGCTGGTGCGAGAGCGCTTTGCCTACAACACGATTTTCTTTTCGTGGGGCTCAAGGTTGTCGTAGTTCCAGAGCTGTTTGCCCGCCACGATCTTCGTCATGTTCTTGACGCCGTTGGGGGTTTTCAGTCCGTACTGCTTCAACTTGCGATCCAGCCATGCGCAATCGAGCTCGTTCATTTCGGCGGGAACCGCATCGACGCCCAGATCCTCGATCTTGCCGCCGACATAGATGGTGCCGTCATACATGGAGTCGCCCAGGTTCTTGCCGGCATCACCCAGCACGACCATGCGGCCACGCTGCATCATGAAGCCCGAGAAGGCACCGGTGCGGCCGCCAACGATGATCGTGCCGCCCTTCTGGTCGATGCCCGTGCGTGAACCGACATCGCCCATGCAAACCAGATCGCCGCCACGGATAGCCGCGCCGAAGGTCGAACCGGCGTTCTTTTCGATCACGACCGTGCCCGACATCATGTTCTCGGCACAGGACCAGCCGACACGGCCGGTGATGCGCACGTTCGGGCCGTCGATCAGGCCGACGCCGAAGTAACCCAGGCTGCCCTCGAAGGTGAGGTTCAGGCGCTGCAGGATGCCGACACCCAGCGAATGCTTGGCCAGCGGGTTCTTCACCACGATCGAGCCATAGCCCTTGGCCATCAGCTCGCGGATCTTCATGTTGATCCCGTTGGTGTCCATCTTGCTGGCGTCAAACGCCTTGCGTTTGTTGAAATCGACATCGGGCTCTTCGGGATAGACGAAGCTGTCGCCACCCTCGGTGATGTCGAAGAAACGCTGCTGTGTGCGACCTGTGAGCTGCTCGGTGTGCAGCCCCATGTCATGCGAGCGATGCTCTTCTAGCTTCGCCATACCCGAACCTCCCGATCGTAGGGGTCAATGGTGTCGATTTCCTGCGGCAGGACCTGGCGGATGGCGACCTCTTCGGATGCCATCACGACCATCTTGTCGCTTTCGTAGAGAACCATGGGCTTTGCGGCCATGCAGTCCTTGGCCATGCCCAGGCTGTCGGCAGTTGCCACCAGATAGGTGAACACGCCGTCGAGTTCCTCGACCGACTGGTTCATCGCATCTTCAAGTTCGATGCCTTTCTGCATCTTGTCTGCGATGTAGACCGCGATCAGTTCGCTGTCGCAGTTCGACATGAACCGGAAGTCCTTGCCTTCCAGCTGGCGACGCATGATCCAGTAGTTGGTGAGCTGACCGTTATGGACGACCGAAATGTCGTTGTAGGGATAGGCCCAGTAGGGATGCGCGGAACGGATATCGACATCCGATTCCGTCGCCATGCGGGTATGACCGATGGCGTGGGTGCCCTTGAAACCCTTCAGCGAATACTGGTCAGAGACGACCGTGGCATCGCCCAGGTCCTTGACCAACTCCAGGCCGGTGCCCAGCGAAAGAATCTCGGTCGACTCGACGTCTTCGACGTAGTCGGCCAGCTTCTTCATGTCGCCGTTGAACTTGATCCTGTAGCGGAAGGCATACTCGGTAGCCTCCTCGGCCTTGAGGACCTTGACACCCAGCGACTTCAGGCGGCGGTCGACTTCGGCGCGCCGGTCCTTGATGGTCTGATGGATTTCATAACCCTTCAGCGCGTCTTCCTGTTCGGCGACCTTGAAGCGCAGCACGAATTCCTTCTTCTCGGGCACGCCATAGATGGCGAAACCGGTCGAGTCGGGGCCGCGGTGCTTGAGAGACTGCAGCATCGCGGTCATTTCCGACCCGATATCCGAAGCTCCCTTGCGATGGATGATACCAGCGATGCCACACATGGCGTTGGTTCTCCTTGAGTTTGAACAAAAAAAGGGCGGCGGCCGCAGTATGGCCGCCGCCATTACGTGAAATCCCTGCTCAGGGCAGGCAATCCCAATAGCTTTCCAGATCCCACTCGGTGACCGTGGCCATGAAGTTCTCCCACTCGTTTGTCTTGTAGTGGTTGAACACACGGAACATGTCGCCGGGCATGGCCTGCTTGATGACCTCGTCTGCCCTCAGGGCTTCCAGGGCATCGCCAAGAGACATGGGCAGCTTCTTGACCAGCTTACCTTCGTCCATGGCCTGGTAGATGTTGCGTTCTTCGGGCTCGCCGGGATCAAGGTTGTCGGAGATGCCGTGGTCGAACGCCTGGATGATGGCATTGGCCATCAGGTAGGGGTTCACCATGGAATCCACCGCGCGGTACTCGAAACGGCCAGGCGCCGAAACACGCATGCCGGTGGTGCGGTTCTGATAGCCCCAGTCGGCAAAGACCGGTGCCCAGAAACCTGTGTCCCACAGACGACGGTAGGAGTTGACGGTGGAGCAGCCGATGGCGGTCAGGGCGTCGAGATGGCTCATCACGCCGCCGATCGCCTTCAGGCCGATCTTGCCTGGCTTGCGCAGATCCTTGCCTTCGGGGAGGAAGGTGTTCTTGCCGCCCTTCTTGTACATGAAGTTCTGCGGCATGCCGGCGATGTTTTCCTGACCCAGTTCGTTCATCTCGTCCTTGCCGCCCTTCCAGAGCGACACGTTGTGATGACAGCCATTGGCCGAAACGCCCATGAAGGGTTTGGCCATGAAACAGGCGATGAAGCCGTGCTTCCGGGCAGCCGCCTTAATGATCC
>CALIUG010000203.1 GCA_938048755.1 uncultured Alphaproteobacteria bacterium | reverse complement strand
TGCGGCGGCCGATGCTCCCAGCAGCGTCCGGCGCGAAGTCATTATTTTGCGGGTCATGGTTTCTCCCATTCCTCCCTGTTAAGCGGATAACACTAGTGATTCGCTGCCGTGGGTCAACCGTTGGAAACCTCCTTTCACGATTGTGTTGTCTCTGTAATGTTTGGCGCGAACACAATTTAGGATTCTGGAGATTGCGGCATGGTGATGCAGGCATTGAAACAACGCATCGAGGCAGGTGAACGGCTTCTGCTTGATGGCGGAACCGGTACGGAGCTTGAGCGACGCGGGGCCACCATGAGCGGTGGCGCATGGTGCGCGCTTGCGACCGAAACCGATCCCGACATCCTCCTTGGAATTCACGAGGATTACATCCGCGCAGGCTCCGACGTGATCACGGCAAACTCGTTCTCCAATGCGCGCCATATGCTTGATCAGGCCGGGGCCGGCGACAAATCCGGCCAGCTCACGCGTTCAGCAGTAGAGATTGCAAGGAAAGCAAGGGATCGTGCGGCCGCGGGGCGTGAGGTTGCGGTGGCCGTCTCGCTTTCGCACCAGATGCCGATGGTTCCGGGCGCTGCCCGTGATGACCCCGAGCTGCGCCCCACACCGGATCAGGCGCTCTCCAACTTCAGGGAAATCGTCGAAGCGGGCGTTGATGCGGGCGCCGATATGGTCATGCTCGAAATGATGTCACGCCCGCTCCATATCGCACTGGCGCTGCGTGCCGCCCATGAATCGGGCCTTCCGGTCTGGTGCGGTCTGAGTGCACGTATGGAGGAAGACAGGGTGCTGAGCTACGTATGGGAGGGCTTCCCATTTGAAGAGAGTGTGGCTGCAGCGCTTGCAGCCCCCTGTGACGTCCTTGGTCTGATGCACACCAACGTCAATGCAACAGCTCCGGCGCTCGACATCCTGAGGAAACAATGGGACGGCCCGATGATGGCTTATCCCGATTCAGGCTTCTTCAAGATGCCCCAGTGGCAGTTCATCGACATTATCGAGCCCGAAGATCTCAAGGGAGAGGCAGAACGCTGGCAAAAGCAGGGTGTTCAGATCTTTGGCGGATGCTGTGGTCTTGGGCTTGACCATATTCGTGCGCTCTCATCACTTGGAAACTGAATTCACAGCACGCCGGATAGCCCGGAAAACCGCAATTTTTCTTTGCACGCGCAATTGTGTCGTGACTACACTGAAGCAACCCCCGCAGGGCGTAGGGACGTCAAACATGCGAGGGGCGCAAATCAACTGAGGGCAATCATGAAACACGCGAAGAAGATCAAGACCGCATTGGTGGCATCCGTCGCGGCATTCGGCCTGACCATGGGCTCGGCAATGGCCGACGATGCCAAGGTCGGCATTATTCTGGGCTTCACAGGCCCGATCGAATCACTGACGCCTGATATGGCGGCCTCCGCCGAGCTCGCGCTGAAGGAGGCATCCGATTCCGGACTTCTTCTGGGCGGTACCACACTGACCCCGGTACGCGGTGACTCGACCTGTATCGACTCGGCTGCAGCCACCTCAGCGGCGGAACGCCTGATCACATCAGATGGTGTCGTCGCAATTATGGGCGCTGACTGCTCAGGCGTGACAACAGCGATCGCCAACAACACGGCAGTTCCCAACGGTGTTGTGATGGTTTCCCCGTCGGCCACGTCACCGGCCCTGACGACCATCGAGGACAACGGATACTTCTTCCGTACCGCGCCTTCCGATGCGCGTCAGGGTGAAGTGCTGGCAGATGTCCTGACCGACCGCGGCATCATGGAAGTCGCCATCACCTATACCAACAACGACTATGGCAAAGGCCTCTCGGACGCGTTCCAGGCAGCCTTCGAAGCCAAGGGCGGCTCGGTCGCCGTGGTCGCGGCCCATGAAGACGGCAAGGCAGATTATTCTGCTGAAGTCGCAGCCCTGTCTGCTGCCGGCGCGGATCATCTCGCCGTGTTCGGCTATGTCGATCAGGGCGGCAAGGGCATCATCCAGACCTCTCTGGATACCGGTGCCTTTGAGAACTTCATTCTTGCTGACGGCATGATCGGTGAATCGCTCATCGAAGCGATTGGACCTGACCTCAACGGCACCATCGGCACGCTGCCGGGTTCCGAGAGCCAGGAATCGGCTGACTTCGTGACCTATGCCCAGGACAATGGTCTGGCAGGCGACTGCCCGTTCTGCGGTGAGTCTTACGACGCAGCGGCCCTGATTGCTCTGGCGATGCAGGCCGCCGGTTCGACGGATCGGGAAGCCATCCAGGCCCAGATCATGAACGTGGCCAATGCGCCGGGTACACCGATTGGCCCGGGCAATCTGGCCGTGGGTCTGCAGATTCTGGCTGATGGCGGCGAAGTCGACTATGTCGGTGCGACCAGCGTTGAACTGACCGATGTCGGCGAAGCTGCCGGTTCCTACAAGGAGCTGGAAGTTCAGGACGGTGCATTTGTCACAATGCAGGTTCGCTGAGCGAACGTGAAAAGGGGCCCGGCATTCATGCGATGGAATGCCGGGCCTTTTCTTTTTCATGATCTCCCATGAACGCAATGTAACTGCATGATCCGTGTTGTTGACCTGCACAAGCCATTTGGTGGATTGCGCGCCGTCGACGGCGTGACTCTCGAGATCGCTGAAGGTGCCATCACCGGGCTGATCGGTCCCAACGGTGCGGGAAAGACCACACTCTTCAATGTCATTGCCGGACTGTTTCCTCCCAATTCCGGCAGGGTC
>CALIUG010000202.1 GCA_938048755.1 uncultured Alphaproteobacteria bacterium | reverse complement strand
GTCTGTCGAGGCCCTGCCCTTCCTGTGGCCCTATGCGGTGTGTGCTCTCATCGCCTATCTCATGGGTTCGATCCCCTTCGGCCTGATTCTCACACGGCTTGCAGGCCAGGGCGACATTCGCAAGATCGGTTCGGGCAGCATCGGTGCAACCAATGTCCTGCGCACGGGCAACAAGGCCCTTGCTGCGGCAACACTCCTGCTGGATGCAGGAAAGGGTGCAACTGCCGTCCTGATTGGTCAGGCCTTTGGCGGACCCGATTTCGCCGTGATTGCAGCCTTCATGGTCATTGTCGGCCATCTCTTTTCGGTCTGGTTGCGTTTCAAGGGAGGCAAGGGCGTCGCGGCAGGGTTGGGTGTCATGCTCGCGCTGGCCTGGCCTGCAGCCCTGATCACGATGGCGGTCTGGTTGAGCCTTGCCGCGACGGTTCGCATCTCATCGCTGGCAAGCATCGTCGCGACCCTGTCGGCCCCCGTCGCCATGTGGTTCGTCACGCACGATATGCAGTACGTGCAGACAGCCGGCCTGATCGCGGTGCTTATCGTCGCCAAACATCACAGCAACATCTGTCGCCTGATCAGGGGCGAAGAACCGCGTATCGGCAAGAAGGCATGACGTCAGGCGCGGATCGTGATGGTCTGATCGCGCGCCTTCAGCTTGCTCGCGCAGAGAATGTCGGGCCCCGCACCTATCAGGCCCTGATACGCCGTTTCGGCTCACCAACGGCCGCACTTGAAGCCTTGCCGGAACTCACGCGCCGTGGCGGACACAAGCGGGCCTTCAAGGCCCCTGACCGTGAGAGCGTTGCCGCTGAGGTCGAGGCGCTCGCGAAACTCGGCGCAACCCTGATTGCCACAGACGATCCTGCTTACCCCGACCTGTTGAACCAGATCTATGATTCGCCCCCGGTTCTGACGGCGCTTGGAAACAAAGAGCTGTTGTCGCGCCCCATGGTCGGCATGGTCGGTGCGCGCAACGCTTCGGCTTCTGGTCGACGGTTTGCTGAAACCATGGCGCGCGAGCTGGGTGAAGCCGGTTACGTGGTCGTTTCCGGCCTCGCACGCGGCATCGACACGGCCTCGCACCATGGTTCTCTTGCAACGGGCACCATGGCTGTTCTGGCCGGTGGCATCGACAACATCTATCCGCCGGAAAACGCATCGCTTTACCAAGCGATCGCCGAACAAGGTCTGTTGCTCTGTGATCAGCCTCTGGGTCTGACGCCACGATCCGGACATTTCCCACGCCGGAACCGTATCGTTGCCGGCCTTACCCTGGGCGTTGTGGTTGTCGAGGCAACCGAGCGGTCCGACGCTCTGATCACCGCGCGCCTTGCGGCAGAAAAAGGTCGGGACGTCTTTGCCGTTCCCGGTAATCCGGGCGACCCCAGAGCCAGAGGTCCGAACCGCCTGATCAAGGACGGCGCAGCGTTGGTGGAGAGCACCGAGGACGTCGTTTCCCTGCTGCGCGAACCCGGGTGCGCCATACCGATTCAACCCCGCGAACACGAACCGGAAAGCTTCGATTTCGGCACGATTCCCGACGATCTCCCGCCCGACCAGGATGCCCAGGAAAGAGTGCTGTCCGCACTGGGGGCAACGCCGGTCGAGGTTGACGAACTGGTACGCCGGTGCCAAGTAACCCCGTCCGAGGCCCAGGTTTTATTGCTGGAACTCGAGCTTGCGGGCCGTATCGAACGGCATCCGGGAAACAGGATTTCCTTGATTTCGTGATGATTTCGGCCCCGTTTCTTTGTCCTTCACGTTGTTCCAGAGGCGCCCTATGCACGTCGTTGTCGTTGAGTCGCCGGCCAAAGCCAAGACGATCGAAAAGTATCTGGGTAGCGACTACACGGTCCTGGCGAGTTACGGCCATGTGAGCGATCTGCCGCCCAAGGATGGCTCGGTCCTCCCCGACAAAGATTTCGAAATGATCTACGAAACCGGTGAACGTGCCCGCAAGCCGCTGAAGGCAATTTCCGACGCGCTGCGAGGCGCCGACAGCCTTGTTCTGGCGACCGACCCGGACCGTGAAGGCGAAGCGATTTCCTGGCACGTGCTGAACTGGCTCACGGAAAAGGGTGCGGTCAAGGGCAAGTCCGTGGCGCGTGTGGTGTTCCACGAGATCACCAAGAATGCGGTGCGCGATGCCGTGGCCAATCCACGCCAGATCGACATGGATATGGTCAACGCGCAGCAGGCCCGTCGCGCACTGGACTATCTTGTCGGCTTCAACCTCTCACCGGTGCTGTGGCGCAAGCTCCCCGGCAGTCGCTCAGCCGGTCGCGTGCAATCGGTTGCGCTGCGCCTGATCTGCGCCCGTGAAGCCGAGATCGAAGCTTTCATCCCCCAGGAATACTGGACCGTTGAAGCCGACTTCCTGAAAGACGCAGGCGCCAAGATCGTCGGGCGGCTGAACCAGCTCGATGGCACCAAACTCGACAAGTTCGCTCTGGGAAACCGCACCAGCGCAGAGGCCGCAGCCCGACGTGTGCGCGAAGGTACCTTCAGCGTGGCCAAGGTCGACCGCAAGCAGGTGAAACGTAATCCCCAACCGCCTTTCATCACCTCGACCCTGCAGCAGGAAGCGTCGCGCAAGCTGGGCTTTGGTGCGCGCCGCACCATGCAGGTCGCCCAGAAACTCTACGAAGGCATCGATCTCGGCGGCGAGACGGTTGGTCTTATCACCTATATGCGTACCGACAGCGTGGTGCTCTCCCAGACCGCCATCGACGGTGCGCGGGATCTGATCCGAAGCGAGTTCGGTGACCGCTACCTGCCCGAAAAACCGCGTCTCTTTAAGTCCTCGACGCGCAATGCCCAGGAGGCCCATGAAGCCGTCAGGCCGACTGGCTTTGAACGCACGCCCCAGGAAATGGCCCGTCACCTCGATGACGACGGCCGTCGCCTCTATGAGCTGATCTGGAAGCGCGCCCTGGCAAGCCAGATGGAGCACGCCCTGCTCGACCAGGTCGGTGTCGATATCGCCACGCCCAAGAACGACGTTGTTCTGCGCGCCACCGGCTCGGTTGTTGCGTTCGATGGCTTCATGCGGCTCTACCGCGAAGACCGGGACGATCCCAGCGACGAGGATGATGACAGCGAGCGCCGCCTGCCCGACGTCAAGGAAGGCGAGTCCCTTGGCACCGGGGAGGTACGACCCGATCAGCATTTCACCGAACCGCCTCCGCGCTACACCGAGGCAAGCCTGGTCAAGCGTATGGAAGAGCTCGGCATCGGAAGGCCTTCTACCTATGCCTCGATCATCGGTGTGCTGCAGGACCGTGATTACGTCGTGCTCGACAAGAAACGGTTCATGCCGCAGGACCGTGGGCGCCTGGTAACCGCATTCCTGGAATCCTTCTTCCCGACCTATGTCGAATACGGCTTTACTGCGAGCCTGGAACAGGAACTCGATCGCGTTTCCAATGGCGACGAGAACTGGAAGCAGGTCCTGCGCGACTTCTGGAATGCCTTCCACATGGCGATCGAGGAAGCCGGCGAGTTGGAACGGCCGACCGTGCTGGCCGAGATCGAGAAGGTTCTGGAAGATCATATATTCCCCAAGGGTCCCGACGGCAGCCCAAGCCCGCGCGGCTGCCCGCTCTGCGAAGCCGGCAAGGTCGGCCTCAAGCTCGGCAAGTTCGGAGCCTTTCTGGGTTGTTCGAACTATCCGGATTGCCGTTACACGCGCCAGCTTGTGGCTGGTGACGGTGACGCCGACACGACGGCTGCGGATGGTCCCAAACATCTGGGTGACGACCCAGAGACCGGGCTTGCCGTCACCCTGCGCCGCGGCCCCTATGGCCTCTACATCCAGAAGGGTGAGCCGGAAGGCAAGACCAAACCACCGCGTATCGCCGTGCCAAAGGACATCCCGCCTGATCAGGTGGACCTGGAGATCGCACTACGTCTGCTCTCCCTGCCCCGCGACATCGGCAAACACCCTGAAGACAACGAAACCATTCTCGCCGGCATCGGTCGCTTCGGGCCCTATCTCAAGCACGGGCCGAAATATGTCTCCCTGCCCAAGGATGATGATGTTCTGACCATTGGCCTCAACCGCGCCGTCACGGTGATTGCCGAAAACATCGCCAAGGGCGGCGGACGTGGGCGCGCTGCGCCGCCTCTCAAGGTTCTGGGTGAACATCCCGATGACAAGGCCGTCATCGAGGTCAAGAAGGGTCGCTACGGTCCCTATGTCGCTCACAAGCGCACCTTTGCCTCCCTGCCCAAGAACGTCGAACCCGAAGACATGACCCTGGAATTGGCGCTGGAACTTCTGGCCAAGAAACTCGAGTCCAAGGGTGCCAAGAAGACCCCGGCCAAAAAGGCTGCGAAGAAAGCGCCTGCCAAGAAGAAGGCAGCAAAGAAGAAAGCTGCAGCAAAGAAGAAAGCTGCAGCAAAGAAGAAGAGC
>CALIUG010000201.1 GCA_938048755.1 uncultured Alphaproteobacteria bacterium | reverse complement strand
AAGACGAACAGGCTCCTCACAAACATAATCTGGCCGACGGGATAGCTGTCGGTCAGCCATTTCAGGATGGCGTCGTTGAGGGTGACCAGGAAACAGCCCACCACCATGCAGGCGATGCCACTGGTTCCGTGACGTGCGGAGGCGCTGGTAGTGACATTCTGGGTCAAACGACGGGTCCTGCGGTGGGCGGAAGCAGGGTAGAACGTATCGCGTTGTGTGGCCAAGGCATGCCAATGCCGGGATCGCGCTCCCGATCAAGATGGCGCGGTCGAAGATGGCTGTGCATGGGTCCTCCGGTCAAGCCGAAGGACGACACATGGGTTGGGGAGACGGCTTGGCAGAGAACCGCCCTCTTCCAGGAGTCATCCTATGGCTTGACCAAAGGATCCATGCACCGATTCTGCAACCATCCCGGCTTCAAAAAAGAAGCTGGTCGTAGAGGTCAGCCCAGGTCGGATTGCTCTCCTCGATAAGCGCGATTTTCCAAGCCCGCTTCCAACGCATGAGTTGTTTCTCACGCCGGATTGCGTCACGAACATCTTGGTAGGTTTCAACCATCACGACACGCCTCACTCCATGACGCGCTGTGAAGCCTTTGCGATATCCTTCGCGATGTTCCCATGTACGCCGAGCCACATCATTGGTCATGCCTATGTAGAATGTGCCACGTGTTTGGCTGGCAAGCATGTAGACGTAGTTCGGCATGGGCCAGTCGCGCCTTCATCAGAATCTGCTCATGAAACACGTTTCGTGCATGGTTCGTCGAATCAAGTTCGACGATGACAACGAAGAAGTTTTGGGTCTGAACAAAGTAGTCGGAAAAACGGGCAAGTAGGCATGTCGATCGCCCGGCCCCATTGACAGAGCAACCGGTTTAACGTCACGAAGGCGAAGGGCAATGGGAGTACGTTATGGGTAGTACCGAAAGCAACCGGTTCGAGACGGATCTGGACCAGAGTGCGGCCAATCATGCTGCGCTGACACCGATCGATTTTCTGGTGCGCTCCGCTCTTGCCCACCCCAGGCGCAAGGCCTGGATCTACGGGGATCGCAGCGCGACCTATGACGAGATGCACACCCGGTGCCGCAAACTGGCCAGTGCCCTGCGCCGCCTTGGTGTGGGCCAGGGCGACAGTGTCGCGATCATGGCGCAGAACGGCCCGGCAATCCTGGAAGCCCATTTCGGCGTGCCCATGGCGGGATGTGTGCTGAACGCGCTGAACTTCCGACTGGATGCGCCCTCCATCGCGTTCATGCTGGACCACGCAGGCACGCGGGTCCTGATCGCCGACCGCGAGTTTACCGACATCATCCGGGATGCCCTGAAGCAGCACGGCAGCCCCGTGCATGTCATTGCCATCGACGACCCCGATACCGATAACAATGTCGATTTCGGCGATACGACCTATGAGGCATTCCTGGAAACCGGCGATGCATCAAACGAACCCGTGTTGCCCGCCGATGAATGGAACGCCATTGCGCTGAACTACACGTCCGGCACCACCGGCAACCCCAAGGGTGTGGTGTATCACCATCGCGGCGCGCATCTGAACGCCATCGGCAACGGTATGATGCTGGGTTTTACGGGCGGAACGGTGAACCTGTGGACACTGCCCATGTTCCATTGCAACGGCTGGACCCATGCCTGGGGTGTGACGGCCTTTGCAGGAACCCATGTGCTGCTGCGCAAGGTCGACACGGCCGAAATCTTAAAGCTGATCGAAGAACACCATGTCACACACATGGCCGGTGCGCCCATCGTGTTGAACATGATCCTGAACGCCCCTGACGACCACAAGCGCGCCTTCCCTCAGACGGTCACCATCGCGACCGGTGGTGCGGCACCGCCCAGCGCGGTGATCGCAGGCATGGAGAACATGGGCTTCAAGGTCGTGCATCTCTATGGCCTGACGGAAACCTATGGGCCCGCTCTGATCTGTGCCGAGCAGGAAGACTGGCCCGGTATGTCGATCGATGACCGCGCCACGGCCATGTCGCGCCAGGGGCTACGTCACCAGATGGTGGCGGGCTATATGGTTGCCGATCCCGACACGATGGAACCCGTCCCCCATGACGGCGAAACCATCGGCGAGATCATGATGCGCGGCAACACGGTGATGAAGGGCTACCTCTCCAACCCGGACCAGACAGCCAAGGATCTGGGCGGCGGCTGGTTCCACAGTGGCGATCTGGGCGTGGTCTATCCCGACGGGTATGTCCAGGTGAAGGACCGGTCCAAGGACATCATCATCTCAGGGGGCGAGAACATCAGTTCCATCGAGGTCGAGAACGCGCTCTTCAAGCACCCTGCCGTCATGGAAGCCGCCGTGGTGGCGCGCAACGACGAGACCTGGGGCGAAACGCCGTGTGCCTTTGTCAGCCTGAAGCCGGGCATGGAGGCGACCGCGCCTGAAGACATCATCGGGTTCTGCCGCGATACCATGGCCCGCTTCAAGGTGCCCAAGACCATTGTCTATGGTGACCTGCCAAAGACGGCCACGGGCAAGATCCAGAAGTTCGCGTTGCGCGAACGGGCCAACAATCTGGCCGATGATGAAGCCGACTATGAGTCCAAACGATCCTGATTCCATCCAACCTTCATCAAAAGGAAACTGCCCATGAACCGTCCCGATCCCAAGGACGTTCGCAACATCACCTGCATCGGCGGCGGCGTCATTGGCGCCGGCTGGGCCGCCGGTTTCCTGGCCAAGGGATATGACGTGGTGGTTCAGGACATCAATCCCGATGCTGAAGGTCAGATGCGCCGTATTATCGATTCCGCCTGGCCGAGCCTGGAAGCCATGGGCCTCTCCGAAGGTGCATCCAGGGATCGTGTGCGTTTCACGACCGATCTGGCCGATGCGGTCGGCGACGCCGATTTCGTGCAGGAGAGCGGGCCTGAGCGCATGGATATCAAGCAGGACATTTACGCCGCCATGGACGCGGCCATGCCCAACGATGTCGTCATCGCGTCCTCGACCTCGGGCCTGCTGATGTCCGACATCCAGGCGAAATCGAAGAACCCCAGCCGCATGGTGCTGGGTCATCCCTTCAACCCGCCCTATCTGATGCCGCTGGTGGAAGTGGTCGGCGGCAAGAAGACCGACACGTCCGCCGTCGACTGGGCCTGTGATTTCTATCGGGTGGCCGGTAAACACGCGCTGAAGATGGACCGCGAAGTGCTGGGCCATATCGCCGACCGGCTGCAGCAGGCGATGTGGAACGAGATTGTCTACATGGTCGATGCCGATGAGGCGACGCCCGAGCAGATCGATGAGTCGATCATCTACGGCTTTGGCCCGCGCCTTGCCATCATGGGCTACTGCCTGCTGTTCCATCTGGCGGGTGGTGAAGGCGGCATGCGCCACTTCATGAAACACTTTGACCCCAGCGTGTCAGACGACTGGACCCGCCTGCCCTCGCCCCCGATCACCGATGACCTGATCGAAAAGTTCGCTGCGGGCGCAGAACGTCTTCAGGGTGACCGCTCGGTGGAAGAACTGCAGATTCAGCGCGACGAAGCGCTGGTCGGCTTCCTGCAGCACTTCAACAAGGTGACCGGCAAGGGCTGAGTTCCCTTCCCCGTGTCATCCCGGCCGCAGCGAAGCGAAGAGTCGGGACCTCGAGAGTTCGGCGTCTGCCTGTCGAGGCCCCGGATCGGCGGTGCTGCGCACCTTGTCCGGGGTGACACATCAGGTTGGGTTGTGTGTAATGATGCCCAACAAGAATCCCCGCAAACGGAGAACACCATGTCCGCCAACACTAACCGCCGCATGGTCCTGAAGGCGTACCCCACGGGTGCGCCGGGGCCGGAGCATTTTGACATTCAGGAGGAACCCGCCGGCGAGCCGGGACCGGGGGAGGTTCTGGTACGAGCGATCTATCTGACGGTGGACCCCTATATGCGCGGGCGCCTGCGGCCCGGCCCCAGCTATGCCGAGCCGCAGAAGATCGGCGAGGTCATGGTGGGCGAAGTGGCCGGAGAGATCGTGGCTTCAAACGCTGACGGGTTTGCCGTGGGAGACTACGTTGCAGCCCATACCGGCTGGCAGACTCATGGCGTCGCCGATGCACGCGATATCCGCAAGCTCGATCCCAAGGCCGCGCCGATCTCCACGTCCCTGGGCGTGCTGGGCATGCCCGGCCTGACGGCCTATTTCGGCACCCTGGAGGTTCTGACACCGCGGGCCGGGGACACGCTGGTCGTCAATGCGGCATCCGGCGCAGTCGGGAGCGTGGTGGGCCAGATTGCCAAAATCGGTGGTTGTCATGTGGTCGGCATCGCCGGTTCGGACGAGAAATGCGACTTCATCACGAAAGAGCTGGGCTTTGACGTCGCCATCAACCATCGCACGACCAAGGACATTAGCGCGGCGATGCGTGATGCCTGCCCGCGCGGCATCGACTGCTATTTCGACAATGTCGGCGGTCCGATCAGCGATGCTGCGTTCGAGAACATGGCATTCAAGGCCCGTGTCGGCATCTGCGGGCAGATCGCGCAGTACAACGACACCGAACAGGCCATGGGCCCGCGCAACCTGCGCCACTTCCTGGTCAAACGCGCCACCCTGCAGGGTCTGCTGGTGTTCGACTGGCGCGACCGCTACGGCGAGGGCCTGGCCCGCCTCACCCGCTGGGTCCAGGAAGGCCGCATCAAGTACCGCGAAGATGTCGTCGAAGGACTTGAGAATGCACCGTCGGCCTTTGCCGGCCTGATGGAAGGCAAGAACTTCGGCAAACAGCTGGTGCGTATCGGTGAGGATACGAGCAGATAGGTGTTGGCGGAACCTAGGAGTCGGTTCTGCTGAACGGAGCAAGAAGCATGGAGGCCATGGGAACGGGTGGATTTTGTTTCCCCTGCGAGGTCCGGGATACCGGGAACATGGGGCTGGGCGTCTTTGCGTCCTGCCCCATCAGCAAGGGAAGCATCGTCTGGCGTCATGTGCCCGGACAGTATGCCATTTACGACGAACAGATGTTTCGGGCGCGGCTCGAAACCATGGGGCATGACGAGGTCGTTTATGAACTCACCCATGTTTTTGGCCTGCAGGCGTTTCCAGGTTGCCTGATCAGGATTTTTGACGACGGCGCCCTGATCAACCATTCCCCCTATGGCAACCTGGCAATCAACAGGGCTGTCCTGTCCGTAGTCTCGCTCGATGCGACGTCGAGCGACTACGTTCAGAACGTGACCCGGGCGCTCCTTGATGACCGGCATGCTTTGGTCGCGGCACGGGACATCAAATCCGGTGAAGAGCTCACAAACGACTATGCGTCGGAGATCGATGATCCCCAGTTTTATGACGCTTTGTGTGAGCAATACGGCGTGACCGAGGCGTACCTGGACGACGGCTGATGGCACGGCGGATTCAAGCCCCTCTTGTCAGGGCGTGACAGCGGGGTATCGTCGCGACAACCAGGGGGCCGATCATGAAAATCACTGCTGTCCGCGCAACGCCCGTCAACATTCCCTATACGGCAGCCTATGTCTTCAGCCATGGCTCGATCCGCTCGCTGACCAAGACAGTGGTCGAAGTCGATACCGATGAAGGGGTGACGGGCCTGGGCGAGATTGCCGACGGCGACCGGGCGGCCGATGCCATGAAGATGGGCGAAGCGCTGGTCGGGCTCGACATCCGCGAGACCACGACGGCGGAGCGGCGCTGCCTTCCCGGTATCCGCTACACGCCCTGGGGCAACGTCGCGGGCATGACGCGGGTCTTCGGCGGCATCGAGATGGCGCTGTGGGATGCGCGCGGCAAGATCGAAGGCGTGCCGTTGCATGTTCTGCTGGGCGGCGCGGTGCGCACCGAGATCGCGCTTTCCGAGTATTTCGGCTTCCGCCTGCCCGGCACGTCCGAGAAGGGCGAACAGACGCCCGAGGAGATTGCCGACTATTGCGGTCGCATGGTGGACGAACACGGCGCCACCAGCTTCGAGGGCAAGGTCGCCACGGTCGATCTCGATACTGAGGTCCGCATGATCGGCCTGATCCGTGAGGCCATCGGCGACCGCATGCTCAAGGTCGACGCCAATGGCGGCTGGACCGTGCAGACTGCGCGTCATGCCATCGCACGCATGGACGACTACGACATCCATTACTACGAAGAACCGGTCGAGACCTATGAGGAGATGGCGCTGCTACGCCCGTTTACCCGCGCCAGCTTTTCGACCCACATCATGGACCTGCCGCGCGCTGTCGAACTGAAATGCCCCGATACCATGGTGACGAACCTGGTAGAGATGGGTGGCATTGCCCGCACCGTGGCGTTCATCCGCGCCTGCGAGCAGTTCAACATCGGCTTCCGCTTCCACAGCGGCGAGACGAGCGTGGCCAGTGCCGCCTATCTGCAGGTCTCGGCTGCCATGGAACACATCCGTGAACCCAGCCAGACCCTGTTCCGCTGGTATGGCGACGATATCTGCAACGAAGGCACGCCGGTGCCCAAGAACGGTGCCGTTCCGGTGCCGACGGGACCAGGCCTGGGCGTGACCCTCGATCCCAAGGCCATGAAACGCTGCCACGAGCGCTATCTGGAAGAAGGCCAGTTCCCCATGACACCTGCAGGCAACAGCGGCCTGCGCACGCGATTTTCTCGCGTATAGCTCAATGCCAGGTGCTGGCGTCCAGGTCAGCTTCCCTCCGGATCCAGTCGCGGAAGGCCTTGATGGCGGATTCTTCGGCACGGTCGGGGCGGTAGACCAGGAACATCTGCGTGCTGGTTGGCAGATTTACCTCGAAGGGTCGCACGAGGGCGCCCGAGGCAAGGTCTTCACTGACCAGGGATGAGGTGGCCAGAACGACACCCTGCTGATCGAGTGCGGCGCGGATGGCATTGCTGTGCACGGTAAAGTGCAGTCCCCGGTTGGCATCGATATCGGTCACGCCCGCTTTGGTCAGCCAATCCTGCCAGTCAGCCCATTCGCCCTGTCCCTGCGGCCAATCGAGATGCGCGAGCGTATGGTGTTTGAGGTCTTTGGGCTTCCGGAGCGGGTGTTTTCCGGTCAGCAGCTTGGGGTGACAGACAGGAAAGACCTCCTCATCTTCGAACAACTGCTCGGACGCCAATCCGGTGTAAATGCCCCCGCCCCAGCGGATGCCGATATCGATGGCCTCACGTTCAAAATTAACGAGGCGGTCGGAGGCATCGATCATGACGTCGAGGTCCGGGCAATCCTGGCGGAACTTGGCCAGACGCGGAACCAGCCAGCTTCCGGCAAAGGTCGGTTCGGAGGTTACGCGCAACATGGGGTTTGCCTGACTGTCACGGATACGGCGCACGCCTTCGGTGATGAGTTCAAAACCACGGCGCAGTTCGGTCAGGCCTGCGCGGGCTTCCTGGGTCGGTGTGAGGCGACGGTTCTCGCGATCAAACAGCTTGATGCCAAGATCTTCCTCAACCGCTTTGACCTGATGGCTGACGGCGGCAGGCGTGACGTGCAGCTCGTCGGCAGCCCGGCTGAGGCTCATATGGCGCGCCGCAGCTTCGAAGGCGCGCAGGGATGAGAGGGATGGCAGACGTTGGGGCATTTTAGTTTTCCTAACAAATCCGAAGAAACCTTCTCGATTACTCATATCGCCATTCGCCCCGATATTGCAAGCAATCGAAGGAAACGACGGGATGAGAGGCCGTTCCACAGAAGGTAGGAGTATCAAGAAATGTTTGATTTTCTGTGCATCCAGAATAATCGCCGTCGGACCCTGCAGCAGGTTGCGAACCTGGACAGCCACATGAAGCGCGATATCGGCATGAACGAGATTGAGAGTGACCACATCCACCGAGATCCCATCCTGCTGCTATCGCACGGACCCTTCGAACGTTACGCTCGCTGACATGGCGCTTGCAGAACAAACGGCCCCATCCTTCCTGGCCCGTATCGACAAGGTCTGGGCGGCCAGCGGAGTTCTCCTGCTGGGCCTGCTGGTCGTCGATCTCGCCCAGTTCGGTGAAACTCTGATCTTTCTGGGTGAAAGCTGGCTGTGGACGGCGCCGTTCATTCTGTTCTCCTGCGCGCTTTCGGCATCGATTGCGGCAACGTCACTCGACAAACCGTTGGCGGAAGTCCTGCGGCGACGTGCAAGCATCGCCGTGCTGCTGGCCGGTGTGTTCGGTGCCCTCTCCCCGTTCTGTTCGGTCAGTGTCGTTCCCCTGGTCGCGGGTCTCTTGGGTGCCGGCGTTCCTCTGGCTCCCATAATGGCGTTCTGGGTCGGCTCGCCCTTGATTGATCCGGAGATGTTCCTGCTCACCGTGGGCATCATCGACCTGCCCTTTGCGCTGACGCGCGCCATGACGGCCATCCTGTCTGGCCTGATGGCAGGCTTCATCACGTTGGCACTTCTCAGGTTCTCGTGGGTTCGCGAGCCCCTGCGCCCCGATATTCCCTTCGACAAGCTGGGCACGGTCTATGGCACCGGTTGCGGCATCGACAGCGACCGCCCCGTGATGTTGGCCTTCTGGCGGGATCCGGCACGGCGCAGCGGGTTTGTTGTGCAGGCCCGTTCCATCGCCATCTTCATGGCAAAATGGCTGACCCTGGCGTTTGTGCTCCAGAGCCTGCTGCTGGCATGGGTTCCGGCTGATCAGGCCGCCCACCTTCTGGGCAGCGGCGAATGGTGGACCGTACCGGTGGCCGCTCTGGTCGGTATTCCGACCTATCTCAACGGGTATGCCGCCATTCCCGTGATCGACGGGCTGCTGGAGCTGGGCATGGAGAAAGGTGCCGCCATCGCCTTCCTGATCGGTGGCGAGGTCACCAGCCTGCCCACGGCCATGGCGGTCTTTGCAGTCGTGCGGCGCAAGGTCTTCGTGCTCTACCTGGCACTGGGTCTGGGAAGCGCCGTGCTGATGGGTTGGCTGACCCAGATCATGATCTTGATCGGATAAGTCGCCTTTTCAGGAATCGCCTGCTGGTGCAGAGTGGCCTCCGATCAGGGGTCGGGACGCCACATGGGCTTGCATTTTCATCTTATCAGCGCGGTGCTGATCTTCATGGTCGGGCTGGCTGGTGGGTTCTGGGCGCTCAAGGTCGGCGCCAGTACGACACCGGGATCGCGCTACATGATGCGCATGGGCG
>CALIUG010000200.1 GCA_938048755.1 uncultured Alphaproteobacteria bacterium | reverse complement strand
GGGCTGCTCGATCCGGTGTGCGTCGTTGGCATGAATCCAGCGTTCGTCGAACTGGTGCAGGCCTCCGGCATGATCGTAGTAACCCAGCGAAGCAAAGGCGATCACCGGCTTGTCGGTGATGGTTTCCACGAAGGCGCGTAGCGGTGCGACACCCAGACCGGTTTCCACCAGAAGCGCGCGCTCGGAGCCCTCGACCAGCCACATGCTGCCGCCGCCATACTGATGCACATGGGTTTCACGAACCCGACGCACGCCGTGTTCATCGGCCGGTTCAACGGAGAACCAGTCCTGCACGACGGGAAGGCTGTCCTGCGCGTTCATCGGCCAACCGCGTAGCACTGACGCCGGGGACTTGCCGCCGCACGCAACATGGACCCCACCTTCGATGCCATGGTCATGGAATTGTAGTGAGTCCATTGCGGATAGATCTGCAGCTTGTGACCACGCCGGTCGAGCTCTTCCAGGGTCGCCTTAGGGAAGTGCTCCTCAACGGCCAGCGAGCCCGCATCCCATTCGCGCGGATAGAACGAGCTGGGCAGGTGATCGGTATAGAAGCTCGGCGCATCCAGCGCTTCCTGCAGGTTCATGCCGTGATGCACATGGCGCAGGAAGGCATGGAGCGCCCACTGATCCTGCTGATCGCCGCCGGGCGTGCCGAACACGAGATAAGGATCGTCCTGATGCAGCGCCAGGGTCGGCGTCAGCGTTGTGCGTGGACGTTTGCCTGGCTGCAGACCGTTGGGGTGATCGTCGTCGAGCCAGAACATCTGGCCGCGTACGCTTACCGGGAAGCCAAGGCCAGGCACGGCGGGGGAGCCTGACAGCCAGCCGCCACTGGGCGTGGCCGAGATCATGTTGCCCCAGCGGTCGATGATGTCGAAATGGCAGGTGTCGCCATGGCTTTCGGCCTGGAACTGGGCCATGGAGAGATAGGGCGGCGGACCGCCATCCTCGTTGTCCACGGTCATCTGGGCGTTGGCGACATTGGTCGAGCCCAGTTCCCGCAGCCTGATCTGGCCACCGTATCCCTCGATGGAGCCGGGCGGCAGATCCATGCGCGCCTGGCTGCTGATCAAGGTGCGTCGCTCTTCGTTGTAGGCCTCGGAAAGCAGGACATCGAGCGGCACGTCGACAAAGGCCGGATCGCCATAAAACGCCTCGCGGTCGGCCATGGCGAGCTTGGCGCACTCCTGCACGGTATGGACAAAATCAGCACTGTTTGGACCCATGGCCTGGACATCGAAGCCTTTCAGCAGGGCAAGTTGCTGCAGCAGGACCGGGGCCTGGGACCACGGGCCTGCCTTGCACACGGTGTAATCACCGTATTCCAGCGTGACCGGCTCTTCGACCGCCGCACGCCAGTTTGTCATATCATCGCCGGTCAGGAACCCTGCATGGGCCTCGCCGGACGTATCCATCACCGGTTCACGCATGAAGGTATCGACGGCTTCGGCAACAAACCCTTCGTACCAGGCCTTGCGTGCTGCCTCGACCTGCTCTTCGCGGTCGCTGCCTGCGGCTTCGGCCTCGCGGATCACCCGTTCATAGGTGTCGGCCTGCTGGGGCAGACGATACAACGTCCCGGCCTCAGGTGCGCCGCGTTCGAGGCCATAAGCCTGGGCCGAGGTGGGCCAGTGCTCGATCATGAAATCGCGTCCACGGCTCAGCACGTTGGCAACCGTCGGTGTGAGAAGGAAACCATCCCGGGCAATCGAGACGGCGGGTTCGAGAACATCGCGCACGGTAAGGCTGCCGTAATCATGCAGGACACGCATCCAGGCGCCGAAGGTGCCTGGCACAACGACCGGGAGATGACCGATGCCGGGCATCACATCCAGCCCCATATCGCGCAGGGTTTCGGAACGGATCGCCGAGGGCGCAAAGCCCTGGCCGCAGACCACCTCGACCTTCTGGTTCTTTTCACTCCACAGGATGATCGGCACGTCGCCGCCAGGGCCGTTCTGATCGGGTTCCACCACATTCAGAACGCAGCCTGCTGCTACCGCTGCATCAAAGGCGTTGCCGCCCTTTTCCAGCATCGCCATGCCCGCCGCACTGGCCTGCCAATGCGTTGACGTTACCATCCCGAAGGTGCCCACAAGTTCCGGGCGTGAATGCAGCATGGCTCTCTCCCTCGATTTCATCGTTACCTGTTACTATAGATCACAAGCAAACGACCGCCAGACTCGGCGGGAAGGTTCCGGTGCTTCATGATTCTTGCTCTCACCTTTGCCTGTGCGCTGCTCTTTGCCGGCATTCATGTCTTCATCGGTCACCTTCGTGGCCTGCACGGAAAGCGGAGGAGCGGGTGGCTGTCGTTCAGTGGCGGTGTTGCGGTCACCTACGTCTTCCTCCACGTGCTGCCGAGCCTCACCGAACACAACGAAATCCTGGCACATGACAATCCCTCTCTGGATTGGCTGGCGGACCACATCGTCTATCTGCTCGCTCTGATGGGGCTCATCACGTTCTATGGTCTGGACCGCACGGTCACGGCCTCGCGGCGGGCACAGCATGCCGCGACCGGTGTGGACGAAGCGCACAACATGGTCTTCTGGGTCCATATCGGTGCTTTTGCGGTCTACAACTTCCTGATCGGCTACCTGCTGCTCAACCGGGAAGACCACAGCCTGCAGGCCCTGGCGCTGTACGCCGTGGCCATGGGTCTGCATTTCCTGACCGGAGATTACGGTCTCTTCGACCACCACAAGAAGCTCTATCAAAGCCGGGTGCGCTGGATCGTTGCGGCAGCGCTGCTGGCTGGCTGGGCGACGGGTGCCCTGATCGAACTGCACGATCCCACCATCAGCATCATCTTCGGTTTCCTGGCCGGCAGCGTAATCATGAACGTGATCAAGGAAGAACTTCCAGAGGACCGGGAGAGCCGATTCCTGCCCTTCGCACTCGGTGCGGCGGCCTATGCCGTCATTGTCCTTGTGGCGCACTGACCGTGATGGCCACCGAATAGAGCAGGGCATCAGGCGAGCGGGAGATGGCGCGGCCCTCCCAGGGCTCTTCGTCCACATGCAGGCAATCGCCTTCGTCCAGGGTGCTGTCGAGGCTGTAGCCCGTCATGTCCCATGACCCCGCCAGAACATGGAAGAAGGTGACGGTCTCTTTGTGCTTCATGCCCACACCTTGTGCATTGGCCTTCAGGACCACGACTTCTGCGCTGGCTCTGCCCTGTGCCGTCATGACGTTGAAATCGGTCAGCGGACCGCCCAGCAGGGTGGCATGGGTTGACCAGGCACCGTCGAAGCGCTGGGGCACAAAGGGCTGGGCCATGACGGCGCGGCCATGGCCACCGAAATCCAGGATCATACCGTCACCCTCCAGCAGCATGATGACCCGGTCGTATCCGCTGAAATCGGAGAACGGTCCCGTGCGGTCGACCGAGGCAATGCTGAGGCGCCAAAGGAATCCGGAACCGTCGCGCGCCACCGCAATTTCGCGGGTCACCCCCTGACCATTCTTCCAGGGAACCAGCGTGTGGTCGTCGTAACGGATCACGGTAGCGGCCATGATCAATCCCAGGTGCCGGGCGGGACGTCACCCATGGGAATGGGTTTGATCGCCTGGTGGCGTCTGACCAGTTCCTCGCCGCCGGTACGGTCCATGTCACGTGGCCGGTCCGGATCGGCCAGGGTCAGCGGGTGGCCTTCCTCGACGAAACCCAGATAGGGCGCGGCAAAGTCATAGCCGATCAGTTGCAGAACCTCCGGCGCGATGCCGGCGGCCTTCTCGGGCGGGATGGAGAGGTACTGGTTTTCCTCCTGGCGCAGCCAGCCCAGATTGTAGTGCAGCGCCATCCCCCGCCTGGTGCCGTTGGAATGGTTGTCACCACCGCCGTGATAGAAATTGCTGGTGTAGATCAGGACCGATCCTGCCGGCATTTCCGCGGAGATGAGCTCTTCGGGTTTGGGTTCGCGTTCATGCGCCCAGCGATGGCTGCCCGGCGCGATCAGGGTGCCACCATTCTCTGCCGTGAAATCGTTGCATGCCCAGATCGTTGCAAGGGTGGTCGGGATGGCGGGGAAACGCACGGGATAGATGCCCCCGTCGCGATGAGGCACCTGGCGACCCTGGCCGGGCTGCAGCTCGATCAGGGTGGTCACATGCAGATGGTATCGGGCGCAATAAGGCAGCAGCACGGCATCACACACACCCATGACCAGCGGATCAAGCGCCAGTTCCCGGCAGGCGGCCGACTTGGCGATCAGGTTGTTGATGCGTTTGGTCTTGTCACCGGCAAACTCGGTCTTGCCCAGGGGCACCGCATCGATATAGGGGTCGAACTCGGCGTTCAGGCGCGCAAGCACCTCGGGTTCGGCAAGGTTGCGCACGATGGCATAGCCATGCTCGTCAAGGCTTGCGACAACGTCCGCCGCATCCGTGTCATTGTCGAACTGTGGTCCGGTCATGATGGTTTCCTCTGCCGCGTTTCCTCAGTCTCGCACACTTCAGCGTGCTTGCGTTCTCTACGCAAGATCGATGTCGATCCGGTAGACCAGAGCAGGTTCTCCCTCGGGCATGGCAAGGCCCGTGCTTGCCGCGTCATCCATACGCAGAGTCTCGCCCTGCTTGACCATCATGTTCTTGCCGTTGATTTCGGCGCGCAGCGCGCCGGTGAGGATATAGAACAGCCTCAGACTACCGCCTTTGGCCAATAGTAAGCCGTCACGG
>CALIUG010000199.1 GCA_938048755.1 uncultured Alphaproteobacteria bacterium | reverse complement strand
AGGGACACGTCTGACGAAGTGATAGATGCCGCTGCGAACACGGATATGAGGGGATAAATTGTACGTCATCCTGTACGTCACCTGGACTGCCAACAGAAAAAACGCTGACATATCAGTGAGTTAGTGCAGGAGGTGGTGCCCGCTACAGGACTTGAACCTGTACGCCCCGAAGGACCCGAGATTTTAAGTCTCGTGCGTCTACCAATTCCGCCAAGCGGGCACGAGGTCTTGCTACGACGCTCTTCACGCCACTGCAACCATGTCGGCGCAGAACGGGTTTGATGCCATACTGGCGCGGGACCACAGGAGCACGACCATGACCTTCACCATGCTGGGCCGGTGCAATCGCACCGGTGAGATCGGACTGAGTTCGGCTACGACGTCGATTGCGGTGGGTGCGCGGCTGGGTCAATGGTTCCGCGCGAACGGCAAACAGTGGATCGTCGCCAGCCAGGCCGTCGCCCGGCCGGGTCTGGGCTGGGAAGCGGGCGACCTGCTCTCTGCAGGGGTTGGCTACGGTGAACTGGAAGGCGAACTCGCCAAAACCGACCCGCATCTTTCCTATCGTCAGCTTGGCGTTCTCGACAGTGATGGCAAGAGTTGGGTCTATACCGGCTCGGACAACCACGCCTGGATGGGCCATGCGGCGACAGACGGCGGCGTCGCACTGGGCAACATGCTGGCCGGTGAAGCGACGGTATCCGGCATGATCGCGGGCTTTGATGCCGACCCCCAAGCCAGCCTTGCCGAACGGTTGCTGCGCGCCATCGAAGGCGGGCGCGACGGTGGCGGCCAGGCCGATGCGGGTGTGCATCAGCCCGAGCTTTCCGCCTTTGTGCGCGTGTTCGATGCCAATGGCGATGCCCATGTCTATGGCAGCGGCGGACGCACGCCCGTGCTTGATCTGCGCGTCGATCATGACCCCGATGCCGTCACCGCCCTGCGCCGCGTCTTTGAGGCTGCGCGCCCCCTGCGTGGGGCCTACGAACAGCGCGCCCGTGATCCCATCGGTTATCTCGAGACCGGCGGGAGTTGGGAAACCGAAGCCTGAGCCAACACGTCAGGGAATGGTCCGGTCCAGTCCACGGACAATGCGCTTCTCGGGGTCGACGAACGGCAGGTCGACAATCTCGCAATCGTGTACCTCGCCCGACGGCAGTTTGATCTTGAGCGTGCGCCCGACCCAGTCGCCGGGTTCGTGGAACCGGACATAGCCGATACCGCAGCCAAGGGTTGGCGAGGTCACGCCCATGGTCATGCCGGCAACCGGTGCGTTGCCGTCCAGCACCGTGCTGTTGACCGCCGGCAGCACCGCGCATTTGAGACCAAAGAGCAACGGCCGCTGATCGACGTCGAGCAGCGCATCCCGTCCGACGAAGTCGTCCCTATCGAGATCAACGAAGGCACCCAGGCCCGCCTCGAACGGCGTCATGGTCATGTCGATGTCGGTCGCGTTGCCCAGGATGCCGGCCTCGATGCGGCGCATGCTCATGGAACTTGTGCTCGAAAACGCCATGCCATGAGGTTCGCCTGCGGCCATCAGATGATCCCAGAGCCGGAGGTGATCGGTCGCCTCTCCCAGGCTGTAGATCTCGAAACCCAGTTCTCCGGTAAAGCCGGTCCGGGACACATAAAGCTCCTGCCCGCCAAGATCATAGAACCCGGCATGGAAGTACTTCATATCCTCGTTGATGGTGCCGGCACTGGCATCACGCATGATGTCCTGGGATGCCGGCCCCTGGATCTGGATGACCCGTGACTGCGGATCGCTGATCGCCACGTCGAAGCCGCCACTATGGGCAATGAGCCAGGTTTCGAACGCGCCGTCGGCCTGCACGTACCAGTACCGGTCCCTGGCAACATGAAAGACGACACCATCCATGAAGATGCCGCCCTGAGGCGTACAGGCCAGCGCATAACGCCCTCGGCCTTCCTTCAGGGTGGAAATCCGGCGCGACAGAACTTTCTCGAGAAACGGTACGGCGTCGGGGCCGAAGATTTCGACGGGCTTTTCCGGCACATCGAAGATCACGGCCTTGCGGCGCATGGTCCAGTAAAGCTCCATGGGATCTTCGCCGTTGTAGATCGGAAAAAAGCGGTCGGCATAAACCCCGCGCACCATCTCGGGCGTCTCATAACGCGTGACATAGGGCGATTCCTCGAAGCGCCGCGCGCTGATCCCTACCGTGTTGCTGCGGTCATCGGGTTCCTGCAGGTTTTTGGCCATCTCTACTCCGGCATGGGTTTCATTGTCTGATGTATGGTGACTCTAGCCCAGCGCGCCGTTGGGCAGGATCATGGCGGCATCGTCCTCGTGGCCCAGTTTTTCGGCAAGCTGACGATAGGTGTTGTGAAATTCTTCCCGGTCAACCGAGCACTGCTGGATGTAGCGCGGTCCCTCCGAGGGATCAAAGCCGGATCGGGCGTGAAGGACGCGGTGGTTGTCAAAGACATGACACTCACCGGGCTGCAGCTTGTGGCGATACACCAGATCATCGGCATACATCTCGGAGGCGAAGGCGCGCAGCGCCCGATAGGCCGGCTCGATCTGGTCTTCGTCGAGATCCTGCACGCCCAGCGTGCGATCGGAGAAACGGACGCCGACGATCTCACCATCCCGGTCCGTCACGATCATGCGCCCGTGGGCATAGTACCGCTCCTGTGGATTGCGCTCGGCAGCAAAGCGCATCGGCGTTGATGAAAGGAAAGCAAACGCCTCGGGGTTGCTGGTGCGCAGCCGCTCTGCGGCCAGAAGCCCGTCGAACAGCATGGATTCACCACCCTCTCCGGGCATGTTCTCGATGGCGAGGTGGAAGTTGATCCCCGGCGGCGCATAACGCCAGCCCTCATCGGTATGGGCTGCCAGCGGGCCTGCGCTGCCCGACCCGATGTTGGCGTAGCGTCCGGCCTCCTCGGGCGGTTTGGAGACAATCTCGCCGATCAGCCCGAAATCCGTATTGCGCAACGCCCCGAACCGGTCGGCCAGGCGGCGTATCTCGTCCCTGCGCGTCGGCGCTCCGCGCAGGCGTGCCACGCCGCTGTCGCGCAGAGTCACGAAAAGACCGTAGAGCGCGGTTTCGTCCTGCACGACCTGTTCCCAGTCGAGCCAATCCGAAACGGCAACCTCGTCACCGGTCCAGGTCTGCTGCCTAACCTTGCGGGCCAGCCGCAAGTCACGGTCATAGGCATTGCGCCGCAACCACGCGAGATCATGACGTGTGACAGCCTCATCGTTGGCCCAGCGCACCATGAGGCAGCCATCCTCGATGGCACAGTCGCCTACGATGAGGTCGTCGGGATCATCCGGCAGACGCAGCGGCGCGCCGGGTTCCTGATCCGCGCGCCCGGTAGCGGGATGGAAATGCTGCTGGCGCAGCCAGACAAAGTGAAAGCGGCTCACCACGCCATCGCCCCAGGTGATCGCAATGCGACGGTCTTCCTGCACCGAATGTGCCGAAACATCGTGATTCATCCTGCCCTCCGCTGTCCTGTCACTGCGGTCTCCCGACAATCTACGCCACTCCGGCGCTTGACGCATTCATCATGACCTGCGAGGGCTTGATGGCGATGAAAAAGACCTTGCTCATCATCGGGCACGTGCCCTCACCCAACACGCAACGCCTGCGCGATGCCGTGCGGGACGGCGCAAAATCCCTGGACGCCGGTGGCATTTCGGTGCGTGTCCAGTCGCCGTTCGAAACGATCGCCGACGACATCATCAACGCCGATGCCGTGGTGCTGGGGACGACCGAGAACCTGGGCTACATGGCCGGCGCCATGAAGGACTTCTTTGATCGCACCTATTACGGCGTCCTCGAAGAAAAACAGGGCATGCCCTATGCGCTCTACATCCGCGCAGGCCTCGACGGCACGGGGACACGGCGCGGTGTGGAGACCATCGTCACCGGCCTGCGCTGGCGCGCCGTCAACGAGCCCCTGATCCTGAAGGGTGACTGGGATGACGGGTTCATTGAGCAATGCCGCGAACTCGGCATGCTGATGGCCGCCGGCCTGGAAGCCGGCGTTTTCTGACATCCTTGCGGGACCGACATCATGACATGCGACCTTTCCTCCCACCTCATCCGCAATCCGCACCTGGACGTTGATGCCGACAACCTGGGCTTCTGGAACCGGGCGGAGAACCGGCGCTGGGGTTTCCGCAACCTGCATTGGCTGCACCGGCACGGCCTCAGCCTGCGGGCAAGCCATGTGCTGCCGCTGCGCAAGCGCATCGACCGCACCATCGGTGACTTGGCCGAGGTGCGTCGGCTGACGGAAACCACCATGTTCTGCGGCATGGTTGTCGCCCAGGCTCGCGATGTTCTGTTCGAGACCTATGCTCCCGATTTCGGTCCGAACATGCCCCATTCCATGCAGTCGATCACCAAGACCCATCTCAACCTGATCTATGGACGCCTGGTCGCCCAGGGCCGCGTCGATCTGGAACAGAAGGTCGAACACTACATTCCCGAAATCGGTAGCGGTTACCGTGGCGCGAGCGTGCAGCAGGTGCTGGACATGAATGTCATGAACAACTTCGACGAGGACTATGCCGCGCCTTATGCTCCCTGGCCTGCGGAGGGGGAACGCATAGGTTACGGCCAGGAGGAAGTCGCCATGAACTGGCGCCTGCCCCCGCCCGGCCACCCGGGCATCGGTGTGCGCGAGCTTGCCGTCGCGTTGACCGATGACGGCACGACCAACCCCGACAACCTGATGCACTACAAATCGGCCAACACCGATCTGGCTGGCTGGATTGCCGAGAACGAGAGCGGACGCGATCTGAAGGCCCATCTGATCGAGATCGTGAATGCGGCCGGGCTGGAAAACACCTTCCACATTTCTCTGGACCGTGACTTCGTGCCCGTGCTTTCGGGCGGCGGCCTGATGACGACCCGGGACATGGCACGCTATGGCCTCTTGTTTGCTCGCGGCGGCATGGGCGTCGACGGCAACCTGGTAGGCGACCCCGCCTTCATCGAAACCACCCGCAACGACCGGGGCACCTATCTGGAAGGCCCCCGCGGAGACCAACGCTACAGCAACCAGATGTTCACGAACGGCACCTGGGTCGGGCACGGCGGCTATGGCGGTCAGTTCCTAATGGCCGATCCTGACAAGGAAGCTGCCGTCGCGTTTTTCAGCGTCCTGGAAACCAGCCACGCCCAAGACGAGTCGTACCTGCCCGAGGTCATCGCCATGAGCGAGGAGATCCTTGCGCGACTGTAACCGATCGTGATGCGGGAACATCCGGAAGGGGGCCACGGGCCAGAAAACCGGGTTCAACCCCATGCACAGTAGGATTTGTGTTTGTGACCAGCTGTGTCTGCCGTCAGCGCCTTTGGGACAGATTGGGTGTTTTTCATAAGGGAGTTTTCTGGCTCATCGTAGTGACCGTAGGGAACGAAGATGAGGCAGAAAACCATGAGCAAGAGCGACCCGGCAGAACAGGCCATCCGCGAC
>CALIUG010000198.1 GCA_938048755.1 uncultured Alphaproteobacteria bacterium | reverse complement strand
GTTCTCGGCGATGCCGGCCATGCCCGATGCAATGGCAATGGCCTGTTTGGCCGAGCGTGAGAGCGCGCCGTAACTCATCGGGGCGATCAGCACCGGCATGGTGAGATCCAGCGGATTGGCGCCGTTCTTGCCGCCAATCTTGGTCCGCATCTCGACATCACTCACGGGATCGTCGCCGATCTCGGCCATGGTGATGTCTTTCTTGAACGCGATGTCGGAGAGATGCGGCAGTTCACGCGCACCGCCGTAGCCACGCACGCGGTAACGCCCGATCTGTGACTTGATGTAGACATCTTCCTGGATCTTGCGGTTCCAGTAATCGCTGTCGCCCGAGAAGTTGAAATAGGGGATCGAGCGCATCTGACGCTCTGACGTGCTGTAACGCAGCTTCTTGCCTGCGTTGACGACCTTCTGGAACGAACCCTTGAAGGGGATTTCGTAGCGATCCAGAAACTCTCGGATCTCGTCGACTTCAGCACTGTCGATGTCGGTCAGCTCGGCATCCGAGCCCAGGGACGTCACCTTGCCACCCAGGAAGATCTCGCCACCGGACATGTCTTCGCCCAGCCGTTCGCCGGACTCGCCCAGAATAATCATGCGCCCGCCATACATCATGTAGCCGGCCATGAAGTTGGCATTGCCGCAGCAAAGCAACGTGCCCTTCTTCATCACCTGGCCTGCACGGCTGCCCATGTTGCCTTTGATGACAAGCTCGGCACCTCGGATCGCGACACCGGCGATGGCGCCGGCATTGCCGCCGACCACCACGGAACCGCGATACATGTTGTCGGCCACGCCCCAGCCCACATTGCTTTCCACATGAAAGCGCGGCGTGTCGGTCAGCCCGGCAAGGAAATACCCCGCCGAACCGCGCACATGAATGTCCACGGGGTGGATCACGCCCACACCGATGTGATGGCGGGCATCGGGGTTCAGAACCTCGATGCTTTCACCCTGACTGGCTGCTTCACGGATCCGCTCGTTTGCTTCGCGGATCTCGAGGTCCTTCAGGTCGATCGTGACCATGTGTTGTAACTTCCCGGCGGTGGTTCACGGGTGTCGAGTGCCTGACCGGGGAACAACCGGTTCAGCGACACCTCTTCGGATGCAATGGCGATGAGATCATCGTTTTCGAACATGATCATCGGCTTGGCAGCCAGACGATCCTTGGCGTAACCGATCTCGTCCTTGGTCGAGACCAGGAAGGAGAAGGTGCCGTCCATGTCGTCGATCGAGGTCTTGAGCGCCTCTTTCAACTCGATGCCCTGGCTCATCTTGTCGGCCAGGTAAACGGCCAGCAGCTCGCTGTCGTTGTCGGTCGCGAACTCGAAGCCACGCCGCTCCAGACGGCGGCGCATCTTCCAGTAGTTCGTGATCTGACCGTTGTGCACGATGGCAACATCGGAGAAGCCCGTGGCCCAGAACGGATGGGATGCTTCGGGCTCCACGTCGGATTCGGTCGCCAGGCGCACATGGCCCAGACCATGGGTGCCCTTGAAGACATGGACGTCGTAAACGTCATCCACATCATGGGCGCCGCCGATATCCTTGACGATCTCGAGGCTCTCGCCGATCGACATGGTCTTGGCGGCATGTTCGACCGCATAGGAGAACTTCTGAAGGTCGCCGTCGAAGCGCACAACCACGCGGTAGGCACCGCCGATGCGCTCGTCCTCGACAACTTCCGCACCGTGCTCGGCGAACACGGCCTTGAGACGCTCGATCGCGTCACCGGCCTCGTTGTCGGTTCCGATGTAGAAGCGCAGCTTCAGCTGGCCCTTGTTCTGGTCGCCATAAAGGGCGAAGCCGGTGGAATCAGGACCGCGATGCTGACAACCGTCCAGCATGTCGATCAAGGCGCGACCCGTGTCGACCGTGACACCGTCGCGCTTCAACAGGATTCCTGCGATACCGCACATGATTTGTTTCCTCTGATGAAACGAAGTTTCCTGCTCGTATCATCAGCATATAACGATTCATGGGTGGCGTTGCAACGGAAACGGATTCATTTGTCCGCTAGAAAATGAAATCACTGGCGTCGAATCCAGCCTCGGCAATCCCTGTGACGGTGATCGTATCGTTGCCACCATTGAAGGAAATTGTCGTATCGACACCGTTGTCGGTCATGTGGTTGGTCGTAAGGTCAGAAAAATCGGTGATATCGGAGACCGCCAACAGGTCGATGCGATCGACATTTGCGGCATTGAAGTCGGTAATGGTGTCTGAGCCGTTTCCAGATGCGGAAAATACGAACAGATCGTTGCCCACACCACCAGACAGAACATCATTGCCAGAGCCGCCGGCAAGTGTGTCGTCGCCGCTTCCGGTCGACAACGTATCATCACCCGCACCACCCTCGACAAGCAATCCGATATCCGCGCTCTCTGCCAGCAGAGTATCGTCGCCACCGGCTCCATTGAAGGAAACCGTGCCATCCGCCAGCGCTGTCTCGGAAAGCGCATGGATCACAAGCAAGTCATCGCCGTCGAACAGACCGACATAGTCCAGCATTTCCACACCATCGACCACGCCTGACACAGCCAGGTCCGTCATCAGGAGGTCACCCTCCGCCGACTGCGACAGTGTGAACTGTGAGCCGGCCACACTGAGGATTTGCAGCGTATCGCTGCCGGACCCACCATCAATGTCTGTCTGTATCGTGACACCGCCGAGAAAGAGTTCAAAGACGTCGTCACCACCTCCCCCGGACAGCGTGTCGTTGCCCGTGCCACCGCTCAATCTGTCGGCACCAGTCCCACCCGAAAGATGGTCATCACCACTACCGCCCACCAACCGATCATCACCGGCGCCGCCATCGAGTACCAAACCTTTGTCTGACTGGACGCCCGTAACAATGTCGTTGCCACCTCCAGCCGCAATGGAGACACCACCATCGATCAGATCCGTTAGAGAGATGTTGCCGATCGTTACGTAATCGTCTCCGCCGAACACATCCTCAAAAAGGAAAACCTCTACGTCACTTGCCCTGGCATAAGCCCCTGATACCGATACATGCAGTTCGCTGGAGGGAAACGCATTACCAATTGCAATTACTTGTTCCGGAGGACCCTGGACCCAGATCGTATCGGTTCCTCCAAAGTCGGTTATCTGGTCGTTGCTGCTGGCGCCTCCGGCAGCAATGACGAAGGTATCGGCACCGGTAAAGCCCACAAGTTGGTCGTCGCCTGCGCCGCCGACAAGCGTGTCGCCAAATTCAGCAGCGGTTATCGAATCATCACCATCGTTTCCGAACAACAGGTTGGCACCGCCCGAACCCAGAATCCGATCGTTCCCCAAACCACCGTCTATGGTGTTGTCGGCGTCTGTCCCGCCCAAAGTATCTCCGAAATCCGTGCCAATCAGGCCCTCGATATCGTCAACAAAGTGGTCGGTTCCTTGAGAAGTATTGAACTGGGGGCCGCTGTTACTGAGGAAAATCGTGACTTTGGACTCAGCATCTACAAACGACACAATATCGAACCCGGCGCCACCGCTGAAGGTATCGTTACCGGCACCGGCGAACAGGACATCATCACCTTCGCCGCCAAAAACGTGGTCCGCCCCCTCACCGCCAACAAGCGTATCGCGACCAGCACCCCCATCGAGCGTATCGCCGAACGCGGATCCCAGGAGTTTCTCGATGTCCTGAAGCAGGTCGGTACCCTGATCAGCGCCAATGAACTGAAACCCTGAATCGCCAAGGTCCACGACCACACCACCCGAAGCGCCCGAATAATCGGCGAAATCCAGGCCCTGGCCACCCTCAAGCCGGTCGTTGCCGGCCTCGCCGGTCAGCACGTCGTTGCCCGCGCCGCCGGCCAGTATGTCGTCGCCATCACCGCTCTTGATGTTGTCGGCGCCGACGCCCCCGTTCAGCGTGTCATCGCCGCTGTGGCCACGCAGGATGTCGTCGCCCGCGCCGCCGTCCACCAGGTCGTTGCCGCCCCGGCCCAGCAGCTTGTCCGCACCGCCCTCACCCAGCAGCGTGTCGTCACCGTTGGAACCATCCAGCGTGTCGCCAAAGCCCGAGCCCCGGACAATCTCCACATCACGGATCAGGTCCGATCCCTGGTCCGCGCCCACAACCTGGGACACCTGTACCGACAGATTGATCTCCACACCGCCCGATGCGCCGGAATAATCGGCCATATCCAGGCCCGAACCACCTTCCAGGCGGTCATTGCCGGTGCCACCTTCCAGGGTGTCGTTGCCGCTCTGGCCCAGCAGGCGGTCCGATCCGGCACCGCCAATCATGATGTCATCCTGACCGCCGGCCTTCAGGTTGTCGTTGCCCGCACCGCCATCAAGCGTGTCTTCACCGCCATGGCCACGCAGAAGGTCAAGGTCATCACCGCCCAGGATCACGTCGTCACCGCTGCGGCCCAGCAGCGTGTCGATGCCGGTGCCGCCCGAAAGTGTGTCGGTCTGGCCGCTGCCCTCCAGGCGGTCCGCAAAGGCAGAGCCCAGCAGGATCTCGACATCCTTGATCAGGTCCGTGCCCTGATCAGCCCCGATCACCTGATTGATGAAGGTGCCAAGGTCCACCGTGACGCCGCCATTGGCACCGGAATAGTCCACCACATCGATGCCGTCGCCACCCTCCAGCCGGTCCGTGCCCGAACCACCGACCAGGACATCGTTGCCCGCCTGCCCGCGCAACCGCCCGCCACCGGCCCCGGCAATCAGCGTATCGTTACCGCCGCCACCCGACGCCGTATCCGTCCCATCACCACCGTTAAGCGT
>CALIUG010000197.1 GCA_938048755.1 uncultured Alphaproteobacteria bacterium | reverse complement strand
CGACCTCAGCGGCAGCCATGAAATCGTGCTCTTCTCCGAAGCGCTTGCCTCTGCCCGTGATCTTCTGGACGCCCAGAAGCCGGTTCTGATCGAAGCGGAAGTTCGGGTCGAAGGCGAAATGGCCAAGTTTTCCGCGCGTCGCGTATCCAGTCTGGACGATGCCGCAGCGGGCGCCTGCTCTGTTTTCAGGGTTTCGGCGGGCCCTGACCTGTCCCTGACACGCCTGCAAAGGGCGCTGGAGACCGGCGAGAGAGGGCAGGGAAGGATCATGCTGGCCTACGAGCCAGGCGATGGTCGCCAGATCGATATCGCCATGAAAGGGCGTTTTGCCCTGTCTCCGGGACTGCGCGCCCAGATCGAAGCGGTCCCGGGCGTCTCCATGGTCTCGGACAGTTATCGCGAACGCGGCACAAGATTGCCGTCTGCGCGCATTCTGCCCCTTGAAACGGCGGTCGGGGCGCGTTAAACACCGCTCGCTTACTTAACGAAACCAAACCCCACACGTGGATCACAGGCTCCAGGGCGTCATAGGCCCTAGCCATCCGGTGCTGGCCATTTGGCTGGTTCTGTCCGCGGAGGTTCAACCGGTAAAGGAAACGACATCATGGCGATGCCGCAATTCACGATGCGCCAGCTCCTGGAAGCAGGCGTTCACTTCGGTCACCAGACACGTCGCTGGAATCCGAAGATGCAGTCCTACATCTTTGGTGAACGTAACGACGTTCACATTATCGATCTTCAGCAGACCGTGCCGATCATGCGCAATGTGCTGCAGCAGATCCGCGACATCGTCGCTGGCGGCGGGCGTGTGCTGTTTGTCGGCACCAAGCGTCAGGCGCAGGAGCCGATTGCCGAAGCTGCGCGCCGTTGCGGTCAGTACTACGTCAACCACCGGTGGCTCGGCGGCATGCTGACCAACTGGAAGACCATGTCGATCTCGATCCGCCGTTTGCGCGAACTCGATGAGCGCCTGGCCGAGGATACCACGGGCCTCACAAAGAAAGAGGTTCTACGCATGACCCGTGAGCGCGACAAGCTGGAGCGCGCACTGGGCGGCATCAAGGACATGGCCGGTCTGCCCGATATCCTGTTCATCATCGACACGAACAAGGAAGGCATTGCGATCGCCGAAGCCAACAAGCTGGGTATTCCCATCGCCGCTGTCGTGGACTCGAACAGCAATCCCGATGGCATCGATATGGTGATCCCTGGCAACGATGATGCGATCCGCGCCGTTGCGCTCTACTGCGACTTGGTCGCAGGCGCGGCCCTGGACGGCATTCAGGCTGAGGTCGTGGCTGCTGGCGGTGACCTTGGTGCGCAGGAAACGGTTGATGAGCCTGCTATGGTTGCAGACGAGGACCCCGGTGCTGCCGAGGAGCCTGTCATGGAACCTGCGGCCGCCGAGGCGCCTGCTGCTGAGGCAGCGCCTGCCGAAGCCGTTGAGACCGAAACAAAGGAAGCCTGACCCAGAGCACCGGCAAGGCTGATGCCGCAAGCTTCGGCTTGCGTGCCACGTGGAGAATGAGAATGGCTGATATTACAGCAGGTATGGTCAAGGAACTTCGCGAGAAGTCCGGGGCCGGAATGATGGACTGCAAGAAGGCACTTGCAGAAAACGATGGTGACATGGAAGCCGCGGTCGATTGGCTGCGCACCAAGGGCCTTGCGGCAGCCGCCAAGAAGGCGGGTCGTGTTGCCTCCGACGGCCTGGTCGGCATGTCGGCTTCGAGCGACGGCAAGTCTGGCGCGGTGATCGAGATCAACGCCGAAACCGATTTCGTTGCGCGCAACGAGACCTTCCAGGAGTTTGTCGGGCAGTGTGGCCATCTTGCTCTGGATGCCGGTGGCGACCTCGAAAAGCTGGCGGGAATGAGCTACCCCGACAGCGACGGCTCTGTGCAGGACAAGCTGACCAACCTCATCGCGACGATCGGCGAGAACATGCAGCTGCGTCGCTGTGCTTCGCTCTCGGTCAATTCAGGCGTGGTGACCGGTTATGTGCATTCGGCCATTGCTCCGGGTCTTGGCAAGATTGCCGTGATCGTGGCGTTGGAATCAGAAGGCGATGCCGAAAAGCTCGGCGCGCTCGGCAAGCAGCTTGCCATGCATATCGCAGCGACCAAGCCGGAATCCGTGACGGTTGAAGACCTCGACCCCGCTCAGATCGAGCGTGAGCGTCAGGTTCTTTCCGAACAGGCACGCGAATCCGGCAAACCCGAAGAGATCATTGCCAAAATGGTCGAAGGACGCCTGCGCAAGTACTACGAGGAAGTTGTGCTCTGCGAACAGGTCTTTGTCATTGATGGCGAGAACCGCATTTCCAAGGTTCTTGAGCAGGCTTCCAAGGATCTTGGGTCGCCTGTGAAGATCTCGGGTTTTGTGCGTTATGGCCTGGGTGAAGGCATCGAGAAGAAGGAAGACGACTTTGCAGCCGAGGTTGCGGCCATGACGGGCCGCTCCTGAACCGAGGCGTTGCAGGTTGATCAACAGGAAACGGCTCGCCTTTCGCTAGGCGGGCCGTTTCTGTTTGAGTAGATTGCTCGGGGGCGGGCAGAACGAGAAAAAACTGGGAACGGGCTGATGGGCCAGGCGTTGCGCTACAAGAGAGTCCTGATCAAGGTTTCGGGCGAAGCCCTGCTGGGTGAACGTGCCTATGGTGTTGATCCCTCGCAGGTCGATCGCATCGCCGAGGATATCGCTGCAGCCTGTCGGTTGGGTACGGAAGTCTGCCTGGTCGTGGGGGGCGGCAACATTTTCAGGGGCGTTGCAGGGGCGGCCCAGGGGATGGAGCGTGCGACAGCCGACTATATGGGCATGCTGGCGACCGTCATTAACGCACTGGCTCTGGAAAACTCTCTCAAGAACGCTGGTCTTGATGCACGGGTGCTTTCGGCCATTCCCATGCCGACAGTCTGCGAGCCGTATGTTCGACCGCGTGCGGTGGCACACATGGAAAAAGGTCGCGTCGTGATTTTTGCTGCCGGAACGGGCAATCCGTTCTTCACGACCGATACGGCAGCGGCACTTCGTGCCGTAGAAATGGGCTGTCATGCGCTTCTCAAGGCAACGCAGGTCGATGGTGTCTATTCGGCAGACCCCAAATCAGACCCTGATGCGGTGCGTTACGACGAATTGACCTATACTGAGATTCTGGCACGCAACCTGAAGGTCATGGATGCCGCTGCCATCTCGCTGGCGCGTGATAACAGGCTGCCGGTGCTGGTGTTCTCATTGCACGAGGAAGGTTCTCTCTCAGCCGCGCTGCTGGGCGAGGGCCGATCCACGCTGATTACCGAAGGAGATGATCATGGCTGAGTTTGACATCAAGGACCTGAAACGCCGCATGGAAGGTGCATTGGATGTCCTCAAGAAGGAGTTCGGCGGCCTCCGGACCGGCCGTGCATCAATCAGCCTGCTTGATCCCGTCATGGTCGAAGCATACGGCAGCGAAATGCCGGTCAATCAGGTCGGGAGTGTTGGTGCCCCCGAACCGCGCCTGCTTACCGTTCAGGTCTGGGACAAGAGCCTGGTCAAGGCGACCGAAAAAGCGATTCGTGATGCCGGGTTGGGACTGAACCCTCAGGTCGACGGGCAAACAGTTCGTGTCCCTATTCCTGCGCTGGACGAAGAGCGGCGCATTGATCTCACACGCGTCGCCGGCAAATACGCCGAGCAGGCCAAGGTTGCCGTGCGCAATGTACGCCGCGATGGCATGGACACGCTCAAGAAGATGGAGAAGGACGGCGACATCTCTCAGGACGAGCAGCGCGGCCATTCTGATGATATTCAGGAACTGACCGACGCTGAGGTCGCCAGGATTGATGAACTGCTCGAGGCCAAACAGGCCGAAATCATGCAGGTCTGATTTTCGCGTGTCCGCAGCCGAACAGAAATCCGAGGCCAAACCCCCGCTACCACGTCATGTTGCCGTCATCATGGACGGCAATGGACGCTGGGCGCGCTTGCGCGGCCTTCCGAGGGCAGCCGGCCATCAGGCTGGCGCAGAGGCCCTGCGCCGCACCATGCGTGCGTGCATCGACTTGGGTATCGGCTATCTCACGGTTTACGCCTTTTCGTCGGAGAACTGGAAACGCCCCGAGGCCGAAGTTGATGATCTCATGGGCTTGCTGCGGTTCTATCTGAAAAAGGAAATCAGCCATCTGCGGGGTCGGGGTGTTCGCCTGGGGTTCGTGGGCGATCGCACCGGACTGGCTCCCGATATTCTCGAAATCATGGCACACGCGGAGCAGGAAACGGCTGGTGGTGAGGCACTCAACGTAACCGTGGCCCTGAACTACGGTGGCCGCGATGAAATCATCAGGGCTGTGCAGGCACTGGCCAGGGAGTGCCGTGAAGGACGTTTGGCGCCGGAAGCCATTGATGAAGAGTTGCTTGCCGCACATCTTGATACGGCGGGCATGCCGGACCCCGACCTTATCGTGCGTACCAGTGGAGAGCAGCGGCTGAGCAATTTCCTCTCCTGGCAGTCGGCCTATTCCGAGATGGTTTTCATACCTGTCCTTTGGCCCGATTTCGGACGCGCCGACATGGAAGCCGCGATTGACGAATATCAACAACGCGATCGACGTTATGGCGCTGTCGCGGTTTCTTGACAAAGCGAGCTCCGAATTGGGGCTCCGTATCCTTTCCGGCGTGGTCATGGCGACCATTGCGATTGCTGCCGCTCTTCTGGGCGGTTGGTGGCTGGCCGGACTGATGCTGATTCTGGCTCTGTGTATCGTGCACGAATGGTTTGCCATGACCGGGGGTGCCGGCAAGTGGGCCGCCATGGCTGCAATTGTGGCTATCTGGATCGCCATGTCGACCAATTCAGGGGGCATTGTTCTGGCGCTGTACCTCCTGTTCATGGGCGCAGTCGGCACGGCAATGTTCTCACTCATTCGGCGCGGAGGCGAGGGCGGCGGCTGGGCTGCTGCGGGCATGATCTATGCCGCGCTCCCCCTGATAGCACTGCTCTGGATCCGCGAGGCAGAAGGCGGGGGCGACGCGCTGCTCTGGTTGTTTTTTGTCATCTGGAGCACGGACACAGCGGCCTTCATTGTGGGCAAGTTGATCAAGGGCCCGAAACTCGCCCCTGCAATCAGTCCCGGGAAAACATGGTCAGGGGCGGTCGGCGGCCTGGTCGGCGCCACGATCATCGGGGTTGCTCTCGCAAGCCTGCTCAGTGCCGAGCTTGGCCGGGCAGCTTCGCTCGCGGTTCTTGTGTCGCTCGCGGCTCAGTGCGGCGATTTGCTTGAGTCGGGGATCAAGCGGCGTTTTGGTGTCAAGGACTCAGGTCAGCTCATTCCCGGCCATGGCGGGGTCATGGACCGTCTGGACTCTCTTGTCGTCGCAGGACCGGTGTTCGCCATTGTGATCACGCTGTTCGCAGCCCTGACCGGGGCCATGAATGGGTGAGAAAACGCTCCAGCGCTCTGTCTCCATTCTTGGAGCGACTGGGTCCGTGGGCGAAAGCACCTGCGATCTTCTACGCCGTGGAAACTGTGCCTATCGTGTCGAGGCGTTGACCGCCCACACCAATGTGGATGCACTGGCCCGCTTGGCGATCGAGATGAAGGCAGGTTTTGCGGCGATCGGTGACCCGTCACGTTATGGTGCGCTTCGCGATGCCCTGGCTGGAACCGGTATTGCCTGCGGAGCTGGCCCGGATTCTCTGGACGAAGCCGCGCAAAGACCCGCGGATTGGGTCATGTCGGCCATTGTCGGTGCTGCGGGTTTGTCGCCGACACTTTCAGCGATACGGCGCGGAGCCATCGTCGCGTTGGCCAACAAGGAAACACTGGTCTGCGCCGGCGATCTGGTCATGGCGGAAGCGCGCAGGCACAAGAGCGTGATCCTTCCGGTGGATTCCGAACACAATGCCATCCACCAGGTGTTTGATTTCGAACGCCCGGAAGGTGTCGAAAAGATCATCCTGACGGCTTCCGGTGGGCCTTTCCGACTCTGGTCGGAGGAGGACATGGCCAAGGCAACCCTTGCCGAGGCCATCGCGCACCCAAACTGGAGCATGGGGGACAAGATCTCCATCGATTCCGCGACCTTGATGAACAAGGGCCTGGAACTGATCGAGGCCTGTCACCTGTTCCCCGTGAATGAAGATCAGGTTGATGTGGTCGTTCACCCGGAATCGATCATTCACAGCCTGGTTTCCTACGTCGACGGTTCGGTTCTGGCGCAATTGGGCAGCCCCGACATGCGAACGCCGATTGCCTATACGCTTGCCTGGCCCGAACGCATGGCCGGTCCTTCGCCGCGACTGGACCTTATCCAGATTGCGAAGTTAACGTTTGAAGCACCGGATAATAAACGATTTCCTGCCCTTTCTCTGGCGCGTCAGGCACAACGTTCTGGCGGCCAGGCTCCGGCTATCCTCAATGCCGCGAACGAAGTGGCTGTGCGGGGTTTTCTGGACGGTGCCATCAATTTTCTTGATATTGTGACGGTGGTCCATTTGACACTGGATCAAATGGGTCAGGGATCGATCGGCAGCCTGGAAGAAGTGAACGAGATTGACGCCGAGGCACGTTCGCGTGCCGCACAATTCGTGCAGAATCGTGCCTGACCTTCAAACCTCGATGAACCTGGTGAGCAGCTCTTGATGGACGTTATCAATTCAATCTGGCCGTTTCTGGTGGTGATCACTGTGATCGTGTTCTTTCATGAGCTGGGCCACTACTGGGTTGCCAAGCGCAATGGTGTTCATGTCGAGGTTTTCTCCATCGGTTTTGGTCGCGAGCTGTTCGGCTGGAACGATCGTTCGGGTACACGATGGAAGGTCTCCCTTCTGCCTCTTGGTGGATACGTCAAAATGTTCGGTCAAAGCGATACCGGGCCGGATGCAGACCAGCAGGGTGCGGAATGGACGCCCGAGCAGCGCGCCGGTGCCTTTCCGACAAAGTCCGTGGGACAACGCTTCGCCATTGTTCTGGCCGGTCCCCTTGCCAATTTCATCCTGTCGATCGTCCTGTTTGCCGGAGTTTTTGCCTTTGTCGGGCAGAGCCAGACGCTGCCGGAAGCCACCATGGTGCTGGAAGGCAGTGCGGCAGAGCAGGGTGGCATTCTTCCCGGAGATCTGATTGTTGCGGTTGATGGCGCGCCCATCAGCCGGTTCGATGAACTTCAGTTCCAGGTGAGTACCAGTCCAGGGGTGCCCATGGAGTTCGATATTCTGCGTGATGGTGAAACGATCACGTTGGACATCACCCCAGAAGCCGTCATGCAGGATGACGGCCTGGGCAACGAGCGTGAAGTCGGACGCCTGGGTATCTCAACGGACAACGTTTTTGAGCGTGTGCCGCCGGGTGAGGCGCTGTGGGCCGGAGTCGTTGAGACCTATACCTGGTGTGCACGTATCTTCGATTTTCTGGGCAAGATCTTTGCCGGCACCCAAAGCAGCAAGGATCTTGCCGGACCCTTGGGCATCGCTGATATGTCAGGTAGTGTCGCCCAGCACGGTTTCGCCGATCTGGTGTTGTTCATGGCGATTCTTTCGGTGAACCTTGGTCTCATCAACCTCTTTCCGGTTCCAATGCTCGACGGCGGCCACCTCGTGTTCTATGTCATCGAAGCGGTTCGCGGACGTCCTGTTGGAGAGCGTGCGCAGGAGTATGGTTTCTTTGTCGGGTTGGGTCTTGTCGGTGCATTGTTCCTGTTCGTCACATTCAACGATTTGTCGCGACTTGGCGTGGTCGACTTCCTGACCGGATTGGTGTCCTGAATGGTGTTCTGCCGAGATAGATTGAAGAACCTTCGTGTTCGTGCCCTCACGCCGATCGCGCTGCTGTTTGTCTTGGCGCTGGGCG
>CALIUG010000196.1 GCA_938048755.1 uncultured Alphaproteobacteria bacterium | reverse complement strand
CGTTTCGCTGGGCAACGACATTCGAGGTCTGCGTAAGACCAATGGGCTAACTCTCGCCGATCTTGCAGAGAAAACCGGGCGCTCCATCGGGTTTCTCAGTCAGGTGGAACGCGGGCTGAAGAAGCCGTCGGTCGGGACCCTGCAGAGCATTGGCGATGCGCTGGGCATGGGGATCGGCTGGTTCTTTCAAGTTGAACCCGGCGATGACAATGAGGAACGCGATGTGGTCGTGCGCAAGCGTCAGCGTCGCCGCATCACCTATACGCCGCTCCACAGCACCGACTACCTTGGGATGGAGGACTATCTGCTCTCACCCGACCTCAACCGCGAGCATGGCCTGGTGCTGACCGAATACGAGGCCGGGGCCTCCTCCGGCGACGACCTCAACGGGCATGAGGGCGAGGAATCCGGTTATGTTGTCTCCGGCATCCTGCTGCTTGACCATCCCGACCGGACCTATCGCCTGGAAGCAGGCGACAGCTTCCATTTCCGCAGCGAGATTCCCCACCGGTTCCGTAACCCCGGACCGGAGAAAACCGTCACCGTGATGGCGCTGGTGCCCATGGCCTTGCGCTACGGCCATGCCCATGGCGGCGGCAGGAACGAGGACTGAAGTCGTGACCAGGGCGATTCCCGAGACCATGCGTGCCATGGTGACAACAGGCCATGGCGGCCTCGACAAGCTGGAGTTTCATGAGGATTGGCCGGTGCCCGAAGCCGGGCCGGGCTGGGTTCTGATCAGGGTTGGCGCCTGCGGTTGCAACAACACCGATATCAACACGCGCACCGCCTGGTACTCCGAGACCGTGAAGTCGGGGATCACCAACGATGGTGGTGCAGGCGGGTTCACTGACATCACGCCCGATTCCGCATCCTGGGGCGGTCAGGCGCTCAGGTTTCCCCTGATCCAGGGTGCAGATGCGGTCGGGCGCATTGTTGCCGTGGGGGAAGGTGTCGATCCCGGTCGCATCGGCGAGCGGGTGATGGTCGATGGCTGGTTGCGTGACCCGCACGATCCCTTCGATATCGAGAAATCAGGCTACTACGGCAGCGAATGCAACGGCGGTTTCGCCGAATACGCCACCGCGCCCGAGGCCAATGCGGTAAAGGTTGAATGCGACCTTGGTGACGTTGAACTGGCGACCTTCATGGTCGCGTTCTCGACTGCAGAAGGCATGGTGCGCCATGTCGATCCCAAACCCGGCGAATGGGTGCTGGTCACCGGGGCATCCGGTGGTGTGGGCACCGCCGCCATCCAGCTTGTGAAACGTCGCGGGGCCAAGGTTATTGCACTCTGTAGCGCCACAAAGGCCGATGAAGTCAGGGCGCTTGGCGCAGATGCCATCATCCCGCGCGATACTGGTGATCTTGTCGCCGTGGTTGGGGAGATTGCGCCATCCGGCCAGGTCGAGGGCGTCGTGGATGTCGTCGGAGGCCCGCTCTTTGGACAAATGATCGCCTCGCTGCGCAACGGTGGACGCTATGCCTCTTCGGGTGCCATCGGAGGCCCCGAGGTTGCCTTCAACCTGCGTCACCTTGTTTACCGCGATCTGGAGATGCATGGATCGACCGTCACACCGATCGAGGTCTTCCATGATGTCGTGCGATACATCGAGGCTGGTGAAATAAGGCCGGTTCTATCCGCAACCTATCCGCTTGAAGAACTCGCCCAGGCGCAGCAGGCCTTCCTCGACAAGAACTACATCGGCAAGATCGTCATCGAGATTTGAGTGTCGCCGTTCTCAAATCCTGAGTGTCACCCCGGACAAGCGGCAGAGCCGCGCCGATCCGGGGGCTCGAGAGTTCAGCGCCGCCCAATCGAGCTCCCGGCTCTCCGCTTCGCTGCGGCCGGGATGACACGCGCCATTTTTCTTCACGTCGCGTCGATCACATCGCGGTCGTGGTCAGTGAGGTCCGCTTCCTCGCGTGCGGCATAGATGGCGCGTACGCGTTCGCGTTGTTCCAGGCGATGAGCATAGGCCGGCGGCAGCATGTTCCACCATGCTTCGATGCCCAGTTCCCGCGCTGCCCGTGCCGGCCAGTTGGCGTCCAGCATCAGCTCGCGTGCGATGGCGATGAGGTCAGCCTTGCCTTCTGCCAGGATCGTTTCAGCCTGCTTGGGATTGATGATCTCGCCGACAGCAACGGTAGCGATCCCTGCTTCCCGTCGAACGGTTTCGGCAAACCCGACCTGATAGCCCGGTGTGCGCGGCACGATGGACATGTCGGTATCGCCGCTGATGCCGCCCGAAGAGCAATCGATCAGGTCGACACCGCGTGCCTTGAGTTCGCGCGCAAGCACGACCGTGTCCTCCAGGTCCCAAATGCCGCCCTTGCCATCGACGCAGGATGCGCGCCACCAAAGGGCACGGTCGTCCGGCCAGACCTTTCGCACGGTTTCGGCGACTTCCAGTGCGAACCGCATGCGCCCGCTGCGATCGCCGCCATAACTGTCCGTGCGGTGGTTGGAGAGAGGCGAGAGGAACTGGTGGATCAGGTAGCCATGCGCGCCGTGGACTTCCAGAAGGTCAAAGCCTGCATCCAGTGACAGACGAGCGTTGTCCGCAAAGGCCGCCAGCACAGTAGCGATATCATCACGGTCCATGGCATGGGGCAGAGGGTGGGCCGGTGTGTCGGGCAGGGGGCTTGGTGCAAGCGCGGTCCATGGCGGCTGGTCCGGCGCCGTGTTTCTAGTGGAGAGAGGTTCCCAGCCCTGCATGGCTCCGTGGCAGGAACCCTTGCGCCCGCTGTGACCGGACTGGATGGCCGGAACGCATCCAAAGCTGCGAATCATGTCGGTGACGCGCCGGTAGGCCGGAATCTGTTCGGGCGACCACAGCCCGGCACATTGGTAGGTCTTGCGCCCGCGTGCCTCGACGGCGGTTTCCTCGACAAAGGCAATGCCGGCGCCGCCCATGGCGAGGCGGCCCATATGGACCAGATGCCAATCCGTCGGCGCACCCTCGACCGAGGCGTACTGGCACATCGGCGCAACCACAATGCGGTTCTTCGCGGTGATGCCGCGCAGGGGGTAGGGCTGGAAGAGAAGGGGAAGCTGCTCAGTCATCGCTGGAGATCGAAATGCCGCCGGCCATGTGTTCGCCCGCATCGATCACCAGAGTCTGCCCGGTGATGGTTCTGCCGCCGGTCAGGAACCACAGCACGGTCTCGGCGACATCGTCGGGTCCGACCATCTGTTGCAGGGGAAGTTGCTCGGTCAGCGCAGCGCAAAACTTATCATAGGCGGCATCACCGATGCCGCGACGGCCCCAGCGGGTCGTCACATAACCGGGGCACACCGCATTGACGCGGATATCGGGCGCCAGGCCACGGGCGAGGGAAAGCGTGAGCGTGTTAAGCGCTGCCTTGGATGCGGCATAGGCCGGGCTGCTGCCCGCACCGGTGAAGGCCGAAAGCGACGACATGGTCACAATCGATCCACCTCCTGAGGCTTTCATCAGGGGTGCTGCGGCACGTGCCATCTGCCAGCAGCCGACCAGGTTAACCCCGAAGATACGCTCGAAGTCTTCCCGGTTGAGCCCTTCCATGTCGCCAGGCGCGACGAACTTGGTCACACCGGCATTGCTGACCAGCCCGTCCAGCCTGCCCCAGCGTTCTTCGGCGGCTGCGGCCAGCGCGCGGCACACCTTGTCATCAGAGACATCGCCCTGAACCACGACGGGATCACCGCCGGCGTCACGGCAGAGCCGTTCGGTTTCGCGGACCTCATCCTCGCTGCGGGTATAGTTGAGCACGACGCCCCACCCCAGTCCGGAGAGCGCCTGTGCGATTGCAGCGCCAATTCCGGTCGCTGAACCGGTCACGATGGCCGTCCGTTTCACGCCCTGCGTCATGTACCTTGCCCCCTCGATCTCATGGCCCATCTTGTCCTGTCGCGCGGCACGGGGGAAGGTGTCGGCAGAACCAGTCGGATTGAGTGCTTGGGGAGATCAGTGTGCGGCGTATCGGGATTGATGTTGGCGGTACAAATACGGATGCCGTGCTGCTGGACGGTGACGCGGTCGCGGCCAAGATCAAGACGCCAACGACCGACGACGTGATGTCGGGAATCCGCACGGCGCTTGCCAGCATTCTTGCCCAGTCGGGTGCCGACCCCGCCGACATCGACGCGGTGATGATCGGCACGACCCATTTTACCAATGCGGTTGTAGAACGGCGGGGCCTTCAACCTGTCGCAGCGATCCGGATCGGTCTGCCGGCCAGCCGTTCCCTTGGACCGTTCGTGGACTGGCCCGACGACCTACGCAGCCATGTCGAGGGCGCGGTGTTTTCCGTGGAAGGCGGTCATGAGTACGACGGCAAGCCGCTGGTCGATCTCGATGAACGTGCCATCGCCGAGGCGGGACGTGCCATCGCCCGTGCAGGGATCCGCGCGGCAGGCGTTGCGGCGATCTTTTCTCCCCTGACCGGGGCCTGCGAAGAACGCGCCATGGAGATTCTTGCCCAGGAATGTCCCGATTGCAGCGTCACGCTGTCACACAGGATCGGTCGGGTCGGGCTCCTCGAGCGGGAAAACGCCGCGCTGCTGAATGCCAGCCTTGGCCCCCTGGCGCAGCATACGACCCAGGCGTTTCGCGACGCCCTGGCCGGCAGTAGCCTGGAAGCCAGGCTTTATCTCACCCAGAACGACGGTACGGTTCTGTTGGCAGACCGGGCGGAGCGTTACCCGGTTTTCAGCTTTGCGTCCGGTCCCACAAACAGCATGCGCGGCGCCGCGTTTCTGTCGGGCCGCCCCGACGGCATGGTTGCCGATGTCGGCGGCACGACCACCGATGTCGGGATGCTGCAGGGTGGCTTCCCGCGTGAAGCCAACAATGTCATCGAGATCGGTGGCGTGCGGACCCTGTTCCGCATGCCTGACCTGATTTCCATCGGTCTGGGCGGTGGGTCCCTGGTTGATCTCCAGGCCGGGACCATTGGGCCGGCGAGTGTGGGTTACCGCCTGCCCGAACGCGCCAGGGTGTTTGGCGGGCCCGATCTGACAACCTCTGATCTTGCGGTTGCCGCGGGGCTGCTGTCTCTGGGCGATGGTGCTGCCGTTGCGGATCTGTCCCCGGACGACGTCACGCGTTTCATGGGAATTGCCAGCGCCATGGCGGCAGATGCCGTTGACCGCATGAAAACCGAAGCTGCCGGAGTCAGTGTTCTGGCGGTCGGCGGTGGCGCGTTCCTGATCCCCGATGATCTGCCCGGGGCCAGCGAGGTCATCCGCGTCGAGAACGGCGATGTTGCCAATGCCGTGGGAGCGGCTATCGCCCAGGTTTCGGGAGAATGCGATCAGGTCTTCACAGGCCTGTCACGCGATGAACTCCTGCAGGAAGCCCGCCAGATCGCTGAAGCACGGGCGGTCGAAGGCGGTGCTGATGCCGCAACCCTCAAGACCGTCGAGGTCGAAGACTTGCCGCTGGCCTATCTTCCCGGCAATGCCGTACGCGCCAGGGTCCGCGTCGTGGGCGATATTGCCGCGTGAGTTTCTCAATCGTGTCATCACGGACAAGTGTTGCTATTGCGAGCTTTGCACGAGTTGATCCCCAGCGAAGGCTGGGGTCCATACGCACAAGCATCAAAGCAACGCTCCAGTCTTGAGACAAAGTCGAACTGAAGCCTTGGCTACCGTGAATGCCAATGCTCACCCACCGGGCTTATGGACCCCAGCCTTCGCTGGGGATCAAACCTCGCCACGGGCTTACATGCTGTCGGTGGTCGCACCAGCGGCGATGAAGCGATCAATGTCGGTGTCGTCATAACCGGCCTCGCCCAGAATTTCGCGGGTGTATTGGCCATAAACGGTCGAAGGCCGTTTGGGACCGCCGGGGGTCCTGGAGAACTTTACGGGCAGGCCCAGGGTTTTCACCTCACCGGCAATCGGGTGTTTCTGGGTGACCACCATGTCGCGGGCCAGGGCCTGGGGGTCTTCATGCATCTGCGGGATCGTGTTGATGGGCCCCGACGGCATGCCGGCTGCTTCCAGTTCGGCGACCCATTCTGCTGTTGTCTTGATCGCCATGCGTTCGTTCAGGATGGCTTCCAGTTCCTTCACGTTTTCCATGCGCTTTTCGTTCGTGTCGAACCGCGGGTCGTGTTCCAGGCTGGGATCGACCAGTTCGCAGAATTTTCCCCACATCCAGCCGCCTGCACTGACCGTGATGTGGCCGTCTTTGGTCCTGATGGCCTGATAGGGTGCCTGCAAGGGATGGCCTGATCCCAATGGCTCCGGCGCCTGGCCGGTCGAGAAAGCAAGGGCGCTGTGCCAGTAGGTCTGCACGATGCCGGCTTCGAACAACGAGGTATCGACCATCTGGCCTTCGCCGGTGACTTCGCGGTGACGTAGGGCCGCACAGATTCCCATGGCCAGCAGGATGCCGCCGGTGATGTCGGTCATCGGCACGCCGGGTTTGACCGGGGGACGGCCCGGACCTTCTCCGGTTACGCTCATGATGCCTGCCATGCCCTGGGCCATGAGGTCATAGCCCGGGCGCTGGGCATAGGGGCCGGTGCGCCCGAAGCCGCTGACTGCGCCGTAGATGATGCCGGGATTGGTTTTTGCAGCGTCCTCATAACCCACACCCAGGCGATCCAGCACGCCGGGCCGGTAGTTTTCGACCACGACATCGGCATCGCGGATCAGACGGTGCGCGATCTCGATGCCTTCGGGCGTTTTCAGGTTCAGCGGGAAACCGCGCTTGTTGCGGTTGACGATCATATAGGAGGCGCTGACCCCATTGATCCAGTACGGATCGTCGGCGTTGTGGGAGCCGTCTTCCTCATAGGGAACACGTTCGATCTTGATCACGTCGGCACCCATGTCGGCCAGCATCATGGTGCAGGCGGGGCCGGCCATGACGTGGGTGAAGTCGATGACCCTGACGCCGTTGAGCGGCCCGTATCCGGTTCCCATGATCAGCGCCCCTTGAACTTCGGTGTTTCCTTGTTGGCGAACGCGGCACGGCCGATGTCATAGTCCTCGGTCTGGAAGCATGCATAAGGTTCCTGCAGTTCTTCCGGGCTGAGCGGTGCGGGATCAAGCAGGCGGCGTGCGAACTTCTTGTGCCAGCGCGCCGAGAGCGGCGCGTTTGCGGCGATCCGTTCTGCCGTGGCGTAGACTTCTTCCTCGACCTTGTCGTCGGGCACGACACGGCTCACCAGCCCGATCTCCAGGGCTCGCTGCGCGTCGAACTGCCGGGCTTCCAGCAGGATTTCCAGAGCATGGGCGTGGCTCACCAGACGTTTCAGCTTGGCGATGTCGTCATGGCCATAAGTGATGCCCAAGCGACCGGCGGGAATGGCAAAGCGCGAGGATTCTCCGGCAATGCGCAGGTCGGTCTCGGGCAGCAGGCCCATGCTGCCGCCGATGCAGTAACCCTTGATCAGCGCGATCACGGGGTGACGGCAGTTTGCCAGCCCCGTGCCCCAGGAATCTTCATAGTCCTGGGCCTGATCGGGGCTGTTGCGCACGTCCTTGAATTCGGAAATATCGGCCCCGACACCGAAGGCACGATCCCCCGCACCGCGCAGCACGACGACCCGCAGGTCGTCATCGGCAGAGAGTGCGTCGAAAGCATCGGACATGGCTCGCGCTGTTGCCGTGTTGATGGCATTCAGCTTTTCGGGCCGGTTGATGGTGACCGTGGCGATGGCGCCGTCACGGCTGACCAGAAGCGTGTCGCTTGATGTGTTCATGGGCGCGATTGTCAGGCCAAGAACACGTCGCGGCAAGAGCCGTTGATCGTTACTCCGCTGCCTGGCGTGCCGCCATGGCCGCATCTAGCCCTGCTTCGATGTCTACCAGCAGGTCCTCAATGTTCTCCAGGCCGACCGACATGCGCACCAGACCTTCGGAGATATCGTGCTTGGCGCGTTCTTCGGGTGTGTAGGCGGCATGGGTCATGCTGGCGGGATG
>CALIUG010000195.1 GCA_938048755.1 uncultured Alphaproteobacteria bacterium | reverse complement strand
CCGGGCTCGAGCTCAGGATTGTGTGGGGTGGGTTCATGGCAAACGACGCGAGACCCGATGTCATCAGCAGCAGCGCAGGTACCCATGCGCTAAGTGTGGCACCTATGCTTTGCAAAGCGGGATGGCCTGTTCGGGAGATGGAGCGCAGAAAAGCCCTGGACGCCAAAGGGGTTGCGTATGTCGCTGCCGACCATTCCGAAGGCTCCGGCGTTCTGGCCGCGCAAGCCATGCTGGAAGACTTCGGGTAACGCACGGTGAATCCCGTCAGGGCCTTCTGGCTGGCGGTCGGGCTTCTTGCACTTGCCCTGGGCTGTGTCGGGGTCGTGGTTCCCCTGTTGCCGACGACACCGTTCCTGCTCCTGGCCGTGTTTGCTTTTGCCCAGTCATCCGAGCGCCTGCATGTCTGGCTGATCGAACATCCTATCCTGGGAACCTTCATCGAGGATTGGCGCAGATACGGTGCGATCAACCGGCGCGCCAAGCTTGCCTCGGTCGTTTCGATGGCCGCCGTCTTTGCCACATCGCTGATCATGGGCCTCGCAACGCCCGTTCTTGTCGTTCAGGCCGTCGCGCTGGCAGGCGCAGCCACGTTCGTGCTGACGCGACCATCGCCACCGGATCAATAGGATTTCGTTGAACAGAGATAATGGCGGAGGGGAAGAGATTCGAACTCTCGAGAGCTTGCGCCCAACACGCTTTCCAGGCGTGCGCCTTAAACCGCTCGGCCACCCCTCCGCAAGGCGCGCGAACCTAGCCGCACCCGTGCCTGTGTGCAAGTTGGCAGGATTCCTTTTTGACCGGGAGAACCCCAACCGAACACAGGGGTTGATGAAGAAGCAGAGGAGAGACGACGGTATCCGTGGAGGAACAAGACGACCCGGCAGGTCAATCGGAGATCGGTGCCACCTGGTCCTTCAGTTATGCGGCACGGCGGTCCTGGGCAACCTCGCTGAAAATCCAGTTGCGGAAGGCCGCAATATTCTCTTCATGCTCGCGTGCCTTGGGATAAACTAGGTAGGAGCGGCCCGCCTGGGCCAGGGTCCTTTCGATCGGGATTACCAAACGGCCGGTCTCGAGATCACCGACGACCTGCTCGCGCGCCAACAGACAGATGCCCTGTCCGTTGGCCGCGGCTTCGACACTGAAGAGGTCACTGCCGAACTGCGGCCCGTTAGGCGCTTCGACGGGATAGCCCAAGGCCGCCTCGAACCAGGATGACCACAGGTCGGGATCGCCCACATGCCGGATCAGCGGATAGTTCAGAAGGTCCGCCGGGCCAACGATCATCCCGTCCGCGATCAGGCCGGGGCTGCATACCGGCACCAGGTCCGAGCGTGCAATCAGCTCGGACCGCAGGTCCGGGTCGTTTCCGGCATCCTTCCAGTGGATCGCCACGTCGATGGCGCCTGATGACAGATCGGGAAGTTCGACCGTTGTCGTCAGCCGGTAATCAAGACCGGGCACGGCAGCGCGAAACCGTTCCATCCGTGGAATGAGCCAGCGGATGGCAAAGCTTGGCGGAGCACTGATGGTCAGGATCTCAGGTTCCCTGTGCGCGACAAGCCTGGCTGCGCTGGCCTCAAGATCGTCGAGTGCCTGCGATACGACCGGAAGAAACAAGGCGCCGGCCGGTGTCAGACGAATGGTCCGGTTCTGTCGTGCAAAGAGCGGCAAATTCAACCAGTCCTCCAGCACTCTGATCTGCTGACTGACCGCCTGGGGCGTTACCAGCAGCTCAGCAGCGGCATCCTTGAAGCTCAAGTGCCGTGCTGCGGCCTCGAAGGCCTTGATCGCATTGAGAGGGGGAAGGTTGCGGCGCATGGATCAGACAATATATTCTGATCCATCAAACAACAATTTCTGGTTTGTGCGACGGATTCAAACAAGTTCAGCTTAAAGAGCTGCATGGACCAACCTGATCGGACGGCCTTCATCGGAGTTGCCACATGGACCGAATCTTCGACGCTAGGGTTGCTCTGGTGACCGGCGCAGCCGGTGGGCTTGGACGCGCGGTCGCGGTCATGCTGGCGCAACGTGGTGCTGATATCGCCATAACGGACCGCCCGGGAATGCATCTTGAGGATTCGGCCAACGCGGTCGGCGGGGCCGTGCTGGCCATGGAAGCAGAACTAGCCGACGACCAGGCATGCAGTGATCTGGTGGCGCGCACGCTTGAGCGATTTGGCCGCCTCGACATCCTGGTGAATGTCGCAGGCGACTATACCGGCGCAGCAGTCGAGGATCTCAGCGCCAAGATCTGGCAGGCGATGTTCGACGCCAACCTGGTCTCTACCTTCAACATGATGAAATCAGCCGTGCCGGCCATGCAGAAAGAAGGCAGCGGTGGGATCATCAACATCTCCTCGGTCGATGCGCACCTGCCCAAGCCGGGCATGGTGCATTATTCGGCCTCCAAGGCAGGCGTGAACAGTCTGACCCGCAGCTTTGCCGCAGCTTACGGCTCCGACGGTATCCGGGTGAACGGCGTGGCTCCCGGGCCGATCGCAACCGAACGTGCCAAGCGCGCCGGTTTCCTGGAAAAGGAGCGGGCAGGAACCGTGCTGGACCGGGTCGCCGAACCCGAAGACATTGCCGAGATCGTGTCGTTTCTGGCCAGCGATGCCAGCCGGAGTATCACCGGCGAAACCATCGTGGCAGGCTGCGGCTATGGCATGCGCTGAGCCCGTGCGGTCGCGGGAGTGGATTTTGATCTCTGGAGTACAAGATGGGTGAACTCGACGGACGACGGGCATTAGTCACAGGCGCAGGCCGCGGCATGGGGCGTGCCCATGCCATGGTCATGGCCGCACAGGGTGCTGCCGTTGTCGTGCAGGACATTGACGGCGCAACGGCAGAGCAGACCGCCGCCATGGTGCGCGACAAGGGCGGTGCGGCAGAAGTCATGGTGGGCGATGTTGCCGATGTAGCGGACCTGAAAGCCCAGATCGGCGCCATCGAACCGGTGGACATCCTGATCAACAACGCAGGCATCGACCGGCCTGGCCTGATCGAGGAGATCGACGAGGCCGCGTTCGATGAAATGTTCTCCATTCACGTCAAGGGCGCGTTTTTCGCGGCCCAGGCCGTGATCCCGGCCATGAAGGAAAAGCGCTGGGGCAAGATCGTCAACATTTCCTCGGTCTGGGGCATGACGGCCTATACCAGCCACTCCCATTATTGCGGCGCCAAGGCCGCCCTGCTGGGCCTGACCAAGGCCTGGGCCAAGGAACTGGCCCCCTTCAACATCAACGTGAATGCGGTCGCGCCCGGTGGTGTGTGGACCGAAATGGAGCTGGCCCAGCGCGGCGAAGAAGGTATTCGACAGGCCGAGGCCCTTGTGCCCCTTGGCCGCTGGGCGCAGCCTGAGGAACTATCCGAGGCGGTGCTGTTTCTTGCCAGCGACCGCGCCAGCTTCATCACCGGACAATGCATCAGCCCCAACGGCGGCGCCGTCATCGTCGGCATTTAGGAGAACCCATCATGGAACTTGGACTTTTTTCACTCATGTCGCAGCGCGATGTCAGCAAGCCGGTGAACGAGATCTACAAGGAGACCATCGACCTGATCCAGCTGGCTGAAGAGATCGGCTTCGATACCGCTTGGCTGACCGAACATCATTTCGGCAATTACTGCATGTGCCCCTCACCCCTGATGCTGGCAAGCCACGTTGCTGCGCGCACGACGCGGATCAAGATGGGCCTGGCGGTGCTGGTTCTGCCGCTCTACCACCCGCTGCGCCTGCTCGAAGAGATCGGCATGGTCGACCAGCTTTCCGACGGCCGCCTGGTGATCGGCTTCGGCTCTGGCTATCAGGCGTTCGAGTTCGAGCGATTCGGCCACGATCTCAAGGAAAACTGGGTCCTGACCCACGAGATCATGGATATCCTGGAGATGGGCATCGCCGAAGGCCGCGTGGCCTATGATGGAAAGCACTTCCAGATCCCTGAAACCGCGATCGGCACGCCGGTGCTGCAGAAACCGCGCCCGGATGTCTTCGTCGCGGGCAACGAACCGGCCTATCTGGCGCGGTGCGCCAAGGCTGGTTACACACCCATTGTCACGGTGGGCGGCGCAGGCACCGATGCTCTTCTGGGTGTGCACGGGCACATCAAGAAGACTTTTGCGGAAGCGGGCCTTACCGGTCCCCTGCCCTTTGCCATGAACCGATCGATCTATGTCACCGACGACATGGCCGATGCTCGTGATGCCGCCGAACGGGTGCTCTACACCGCGCGCCTGGTCATGGCGTTCCGTGGCCAGTACGAAAAGCTGAACGGAATCGAAGTCGTCCCGCAGCCCTATGAGGACGAACCGAGCCTGGACACGATCCTGGAGAACCTGCCCTTTGGCGATCCCGAAAGCTGTGCTGAAAAGATGATCCGGGAAATCAAGGCGACCGGCGCATGCCATTACAGCATGTTTGCCCAGTTCGGCGGCCTGGACCACAAACGCGCACGGCGTTCGCTGGAGCGCATCGGGGCCGAAGTGTTGCCGATCGTCGACAAGGCGCTTGGCGGGATCAAGGAATTCGGACCCGACAAGGTCGCGGCGGCTGCGGAGCGTTAGGGAAGTAGGGCAGCGATCGTTCGCAGGCCTCACGTCCTTTGATGGCTCGCTGCCATTCAGAACGTGACTTGTTCAGGTGGCGGAGCGACGCACCGCACGCGCCACAAACAGCCCGGCCGTAAAGAACATCAGGATGCTGTAGATGGCGCCGGGGACCACCATGGTTTCGTCGGCCAGGAAGGTTGCTGCGATCAGAACCGCCAGCGTGCCGTTCTGGAGTCCGGCTTCCAGGGTAATGGCAATCGTGCGCTCGCGGGTGAGCCGTGCGCCACGGGCAGCACTCCATCCTATCGCCATGGTCGAGAGGTTCAGGAGCAGAACCAGCGGCACAACATCGAGGAAGTTCTCCGCCAACAGCCGCCACTCCAAGGCAACCGCGGCCAGGACGATGACCACAAAGAACCCGATGGCAGCGCGGCGACAGACTGGCTCAATGCGCACGGCCGCGTGCGATGCGATGCCGCGCACCAGCATGCCCAGAACGACCGGCAGGGTCACGATGGCAAAGACTCCCGCGACCGTGCCCAGAATCGGAAGGGGTGGCGCTTCGGCACCGAGAAACAGCGCCGTCGCAGCGTTGACGATCAGGGGAATCGTGATCGCCGACAGAACACTTGAGACTGCTGTGAGACTGATCGACAGCGCGGTATCACCGCGCGCCATGTGAGTCATCAGGTTGGAGGTCACGCCTCCCGGACAGGCTGCAATGATGACAAAGCCAACCGCGAGCGACGGGTTGAGGCCGAACACCGCACGCCAGGCCAGGACCAGAGCGAAGGCGACCAGCGGCAAGAACACCATCTGCGCCGTAAGCCCCACAACGGCAGCTTTGGGCTGATCCAGAACGCGCTTGAAGTCAGCGATACGAAGCGAAAGCCCCATCGAAAACATGATGAAAGCAAGCGCGCCCGGCAGGACGATATCGGTTACCACATTCATCGACGATGCTTTCTCTTCACCTGTCGTAATCCCACCGTAAAACGATGCAATCAAACCAGGATAGGCTCTAGTCGCCCAGCTTCAAGGCGGCGAGGAAGGCGTCCTGGGGGATTTCGACATTGCCGAACTGGCGCATGCGTTTCTTGCCCTTCTTCTGCTTGTCGAGCAGCTTGCGCTTGCGGCTGACGTCACCGCCGTAGCACTTGGCGAGCACGTCCTTGCGCATGGCCGAGAGGGTTTCGCGGGCCACGACCTTGCCGCCGATGGCGGCCTGGATCGGAATCTTGAAGAGCTGGCGTGGGATGGCGTCTTTCAGTTTCTCGCAGACGGAGCGCCCGCGGGCTTCCGAACGGCTGCGCTCCACGATGAGCGAAAGACCATCCACCAGTTCAGCATTCACCAGGATATCCAGGCGCACGAGATCGCCCGCGGTAAAGCCATC
>CALIUG010000194.1 GCA_938048755.1 uncultured Alphaproteobacteria bacterium | reverse complement strand
GGCCGGGAAGCGGGCATGCCGCTGACCGTGGAAACCCACCGCAACTGCATCACGACGGACCTGCTCTATACGCTCCAGCTGATGGAGGGATTGCCCGATATGGCGATCTCTGCCGACATCTCCCACTACGTCGTGGAACGGGAATTCACCTGGCCCGTGCCGGAGCGTGACGAAGCCTGGATGCAAGAAATTCTCTCACGCGCGGTCGCCTTTCAGGGCCGCGTCGCCAGTCGCGAGCAGATCCAGATCCAGCTCGATTTTCCCCAGCACCAGGGATGGATCGAGCAACACCAGAAATGGTGGAAGGACGGCATGCGTCACTGGCGGGCGCGGGAACCAGGTGACGCGGTTCTGAACTTCCTGACCCAACTTGGACCCCCGCCCTATGCCATCACCGGCCGGGACGGCTACGAACTCTCCGACCGCTGGCAGGAATCGATCACCATCATGAACAGGGTGCGTGAACTCTGGGCCGAGCTTGAGAGCGAGGCTGATCAGCCGGCCTGACGTGCCTTTACGGCCTCACGCCGTGCGATGTAGAGCGTCGAACCGATAATCAGCACGGCACCGGCATAGGTCCAGATGTCGGGTGTCTCGGCAAAGAAGATGATCCCGGCCGTACCCGCAAAAAGCAGGCGCACATAGTCGAACGGGGCGACAAAACTCGCCTCGCCGACCCGGAAGGCGCGGATGATGAGTGCCTGGGAGATCAGGCCCATGACACCCACGCCGATCAACAACAGCCATTCTTCCGTGCTTGGCTCCTGCCAGTCGGCAACCGCAGGCACGACCGCCATCAGGCCCGAGGCGACAAGGAAGAAGAACAGCATGGTGAGCTGGCTTTCCTTGGCCGGGAAGCGTTTCAGCAACACCACCGAAAATGCGATGCAGAGCGCCATCGCGACGGCCAGAAGGGTGGCAAGCTCCACCGCACCCTCGAAAGGCCGGGCAATCACCAGCACCCCGGCGAAACCCAGCGCGGTTGCAGTCCAGCGCCGCCAGCGCACGATCTCACCCAGGAACAGGACGGCCGCCACGGTAACAAACAGGGGAACCGTGAAGCTGATCGCCGTCACCTCGGCCAGAGGCAGCTTCATGAAGGCGTAGTATCCGGTCAGAACGGCGGTGCCGCCCAGCACTGCGCGGGTGAGGTGAATTTTGAGATGCTGGGTGCGCCACGGCACAATACCGGCCCGCACGAACAGCGGCGCGAGCAGGGCAAGACCAATCACCGTGCGCACCGTCACGGTCTGAAACACGCCGATCTCGGAATTGCCGAGTTTCTTGACGAGCACCGACACCACCGTGAACCCGATGGCAGCCGCCACGGCATAGGCTGCACCCACCAGGTTGTTGTGCCGTGTCTGGGACGCCTCAAGCGGCGCGGTATGGCTGGTACTCTCGATCACCCCTGATCCCTAAAGCAGATCAGGCGCAAACTGAAACGCTATGACAGGACCGCAACTAGCCCGCCCAGGCGCGCAGCTTGGCGATCGCTTCCTCGCGGGTTGCCGTGTGGGTGATGGCATCGTGGAAGTTGCCGTTGGTATCCATCAGATAGATCGCGGCGGTGTGGTCCATGGTGTAGTCGCCATCGTCCAGATCGATCCTGGCGTAATAGACCTTGTAGCCCCGGGCCATTTCCGCGAGCTGTTCCTGGGTCCCGACCAGACCCGTGATGCGCGGCGAGAAGTAGCCGACATATTCGGCCATGCGTTCCGGCGTGTCGCGTTCGGGGTCAACCGTCACGAAGTAGGGGTCGATGGTCGTCCCCTCTTCGCCCAGGGCATCAAGCCAGATGGAAACCTCGTTCAGGGTCGCCGGGCAGATTTCCGGACATGTCGTGAACCCGAAGAAGATGAGGGCGCGCCGTCCCACAAGATCCTCCTGGGTCACCGTGCGCCCGTCATGGGATGTCATCGTGAACGGACCGCCCAGATCGATGACCGCGACAGGTTCACCGGCATCCATCGCGCGGCGCTGCCATTCCATCACGCCCATGGCCGTGATCACGACAACCGCCACAGCAACCAGTCCGATCAGGACAAACCGCATCTTCATGAGTCATCTCCGTGTGACATGTCCATATCCATCGCGCCGTCGCGCTTCTGGACCGTGAACTCCAGGGTGACCTCACCAGCCGTCTCGAACTCCAGAACCACGACGTGGTTGTCACCGTCCTTCAACGATTCACGCAAGCCCATGAACATGATGTGGAGTCCCCCGGGCTCCAGCAACACGTCACCACCGGCTGGTATGGCCAGCGGACCATCATGGGGACGCATCTGAATGATGCCATCTTCGGTCACCGTCATGGTGTGGATTTCCGTACGTTCGGCAAAATCAGCCGTCACCGAAATCAGATGGTCATCCTCTTCACCATCGTTGGAGATCATCAGGTAACCCGCCGCCGCGGGCGCGCCGGGCGGCGGCTCCACGATCCAGGGGTGAGCAAGATAGATCCCCTTGTATTCGTAATCGTGTGCCGAGGCGCCAAAGGGCACAACCAGCAGACAAAGGGCAGCAAGGAAAGAAACGCGCATTGGGGTCTCCGGACCAGTGGAATGCCTGCACAGGAGGCAGGCCGGGCTTGTGTTTTCGTGAAACGGCACACGCTTTTGTGCATCAAGCCGCTGGTGGAGACCTCGCCTTGACGGTGTTCAGATTGGTGGCGAGGGTTCGGTCCGGCCGATCCCCGACATGCTCCCTGCTCTTCCCATAGGACAGAGCCATGCCCGTCGAGGCACACGCAAGCGCAGAGCTGCCAAAGCAACCGAACGGGCAAGCGTGACAGGCTGTGGCGTCATGTTCGAGGCCATCGTCGCTTCCGCCATCAAGGTCCAGGCAGGTCGCAGACAGAGCAGCCAGAACACCGGTGGTTTCCGGCGCAGGTTGATCGGCATGCCCTCCCAGCGGCGCCATCAGGAGCGACGCCGCGACCAGAATGCCCATCAGGCAACGCAGGGTTCGGGAAGAAGTCATGTGAACCTGTTTATCAGGCTCCCTGCGCAAGTCCATTGTCCGAGGTCAAGACGTGGCAATCTCACGAAGCTGTGCCAGGCAGGCGTCCCGATCCGCCTGGAAGTCGCCTGCACGCCACCAGCGTTCCACGGCATCGACCAGCTCACCGACCCGTTCTCCGGACGGCACCCCCAACGCAAGGACATCGCTGCCACGCACCGGCAGTGCCGGCCTGTCCCAGGCCTGTGCAGTCTGCAGCATCGCACGCCAGGCATCGGCATGGACCTCCCGGTCCGCCGCCCAGAACAAGAGGACAAGATCGGTAAACCGCTCCGCCCCCAGATCGTAGAGAAGCTGGCGTTGCAGAGGGATATCCATGTCGGGGTCGATGACAGCACAGGGTGGCGCAAGAGCGCCCAGACGATCCTGCTCGGCCTTCGAGAGCTTCAGCGCGCTGCCCACCTTGCCGCCGGCGTTGGGCACCAGGGCTGCCAGACGGCGCAGGGGATCGCGATCATCGATGCCCACCAGCGTGACCAGAACGTCCATCGCTCCGGCATCGGGCAAAATGGCGGCCAACACCCCGGTTTCACGCATCAGGCCAAGGGTCGGCACGGGATTGGGTGCACCAAGCAGTTTGAGAAGCTCGTTACGCACACGTTCGATCGAGAGGCGCGCCAATTGACTGGATGCAGCACGACAGGCCGCGACGGCTTGCGCATCAGGTTCCCCTTGTCCGAACCGAGCCAGAAAACGGAAGTAGCGCAGCACACGCAGATAGTCTTCCTCGACCCGGCTCTGCGCATCGCCGACAAACCGGACCCGTCCTGCAGTGAGGTCATCGCGCCCGCCGAAATAGTCGAAGAACCCACCGTCAGGCCGCAGGCTCATGGCATTGAACGTGAAATCCCTGCGTGCGGCATCGGCTTTCCAGTCATCGGTGAACGCAACCTCGGCATGGCGGCCGTCGGTTTCGACATCAACCCGCAGGGTTGTCACCTCAAAGGGCCTACCTTCGGACACAGCCGTGATCGTGCCGTGTTTGAGACCCGTCGGCACGGCCTTCAATCCGGCGCGCTCAAGCAGCTCGATCACCGTATCGGGCCGGTCGGGTGTGGCGAGGTCAACATCGCCCATGGCTTCGCCGCTCATGGCGTCGCGCACGCAACCGCCGACAAACCGCACCTCGGCGCCCCGCGCTGTCAGGGCAGCGACGACCGACCTTGCAGCATCGTCACACAGGACGTCGGGAAGCGGCAGGGTTCCGGTCGGCTGCTCAGTCATCGTCTTTGATGTATCCGGGCACGACTTCGCCATTCTCGAACTGCGCAGGGACATAGGTCCCGTCGGGTTCGTCTGTGCGGAACACCGCCAGGGACACAAGGCCAAGGCTGATGGCCGCCAACGTTCCGACCACAATCCAGGTCCATGGCGCATCCTGCCAGGCAGGCAGATCACCGGCCTCTTCGTGGGCCATCTTGGCCTTGGTCAGACGGTACCAGACGATATAGGAGATCAACGGTATCGCGATCAGCAGGACGGGAAGCAGGTAACGCATCAACGTTCCTTTCGCAGAACCTCAAGGAGATTGACCAGCACGGTTGCGGTCGCTCCCCATATATAGTGCGGACCATACTCGAATACGCTGTACCAGCGCTCCGCACCACGCCAGTGCAGGCTTTCGCGGCGATGATTTCCAGGTTCAAGCAGGAAAACCAGGGGAACCTCGAAGACCTCTTCAATCTCGGTTCCGTCCGGCACGAGGTCGATCGGCGGCGTCACAAGCCCGACATGCGGTGCCATGGCATACCCTGACCCCGCGCGATGGGTATCCAGCCGGCAGATGATTTCGACCCGCGCCGGATCCAGCGAAACCTCTTCATGCGCCTCACGAAGGGCCGCCGATATCTCGTCTTCTCCGTGTTCGATGCGGCCGCCGGGAAAACTCACCTCTCCGGCATGGCGGCGCAGGGATTTCGAGCGCTCGCCGAAAATCACCGTCAGACCGTCCGCGCGGTCAACCAGCGGCACCAGGACCGCAGCCCTGCGTTCGGCGGGACCATCCTCCCAATCGGACAAAGGCGCATCCAGCCTGGGTTCAGGCATGGCACGCAGAATCGCCAGAACGTCATCACGATTCATCGGTCAGCGCGCCCAGAACATAGAAACTGCCGCATGAGTCGATGCCCAGAACCTCGCCTTCGTCCGAGTCGACGACCCTGCCGGCTTCGACAAGCTGGTAATAGACGGAACGCGCAATCAGGGCCTCCAGCCCTTCGCGAACCAGCAAATAGGGCGAAGGCTCCCCGGTTTCCGGATCGACCACCACGCGAATCGGATGGTCCGGCCCGGCAGCGACTTCATCGTCGACATTGGTTCGAAACAGGACGGTCTGATCGTTGCCTTCACCGGAAACGGTAGCCTCGACCGCCACGAACGGTGCATCCTCCACCTGGATACGCCGCCGTTCCACCGGCGTGACCAGCACATAGGCGCCGTCATCATCACGCCGCAAAATTCCGGCAAACAGCTTGACCAGCGGCTTGCGGCGAATGGCACCGCCTTCGTGATACCAGGTTCCGTCGCGGGCAATCCGAATGTCGATATCGGCCGTAAGAATTTCGGCCATACGTTGCGTATCCGATGCAGCGCCATGTTCGGATGAATTCTGGTCACGGGCATTTGTTTGGGTCATGGCCGGGTTAGGTACCCTATTGAGTCGTGATGGTTAATATACGCACGAACACGGTTCCGAGGAGACACATGTCAGAATTACATAATAGCCCGCTGCAGGATGCCGGCGAACTGACTACCGAAATCGACAAGGTCGGCGCACGTCTGGCCGAGGTCCGCTCGGCGGTTGGCCGCGTCATCTTCGGCCAGGACGCCGTTGTCGAGCAGACCATGATCACGCTGCTGGCCGGCGGCCATGCTCTTCTGATTGGTGTCCCGGGCCTGGGCAAGACCAAGCTGGTGGAAACCATCGGCACCGTGATGGGCCTGGAAGACAAGCGCGTGCAGTTCACGCCCGATCTCATGCCGGCCGATATCCTGGGTTCGGAGGTTCTCGAAGAATCCGATTCAGGCCGGCGCGAGTTCCGTTTCATCAAGGGTCCTGTCTTCGGTCAGCTTCTGATGGCCGATGAAATCAACCGTGCCAGCCCGCGCACGCAGTCCGCCCTATTGCAGGCCATGCAGGAACGTGCAGTCTCCGTGGCGGGAACACGCCATCCCCTGCCCGAACCGTTTCACGTGCTTGCCACCCAGAATCCGCTGGAACTGGAAGGCACCTATCCGCTGCCCGAAGCCCAGCTTGACCGTTTCCTGATGGAAGTCGACGTCGACTATCCGGACCGCGACGCCGAACGCGAAATGCTGGTCGCCACAACCAGTGCCGAGGAAGAAGCGCCCAGTGAGATCATGTCGGGCGAGGAACTGATTGCTGCCCAGCGTCTGGTACGGCGTATTCCGGTGGGTGAAAGCGTTGTCGAAGCGATTCTTTCCCTGGTCCGCTCAGGCCGTCCCAGCGATGAACACAGCACGGCGGAAATCGCCTGGGGTCCGGGACCCCGCGCCAGTCAGGCGCTCATGCTGGCCGTGCGTGCCCGTGCCCTGCTCGATGGCCGGTTCGCACCCTCCATCGACGATGTCATTGCCCTGGCCGGGCCCATCCTGCGCCATCGCATGGCGCTGACCTTTGCAGCACGTGCCGACGGCATCACCATCGATCAGGTCATTCATCGGTTGAAAGCACCCCTGGGTTGATGGCACGACACACCCTGAACGCCGGGCGTTGCCATGGCTGAAACCGCAGTCACGTTCCGCAGGCGTGCCGAGCAGCTGGTCGCGCACCTGCCGCCGCTGCTGGTCGAAGCCGAGCATGTCGCCGCGATTGTCGCGCAGGGCGTGCACGGCCGCCGCCGCGTGGGCCCGGGTGAGACGTTCTGGCAGTTCCGGCGCTACGAGCGCGGCGATGCGGCGACCATGATCGACTGGCGCGCCTCGGCAAAATCCATGCGTCTGTTCGTGCGCGAAAACGAATGGGAGGCAGCCGAGAGTGTCTGGCTCTGGGCCGATGCTTCCGCTTCCATGGCGTTCAACTCGCGGCTGTCGGACTCGACCAAGCTCGACCGTGCGCGCCTGTTGCTGATGGCTCTTGCCGTGCTTCTGGTGCGAGGTGATGAGAACATTGCCCTTCTAGGCACCGACAAACGCCCGCGCACCGGCAGTGCCGCGCTCACGCGGTTTGCCACAAGACTGATGCATGAATCCGATGCGGAGCCGGCCAGCCTGCCCCAGCACGAAATTCTTCCCAAACACGCCCAGCTTGTTCTGGTCGGTGATTTTCTCGAACCCATCGAAAAGCTCAACGCCATGATCAAGCATTTCGCGGGACTGGGTGTCATCGGACATCTGGTGCAGGTGCTCGATCCCGCAGAAGAGACCCTGCCCTATGCCGGGCGGGTCCTGTTCGATGGCCTGGAGCGCGAAGGTTCGATGCTGGCCAGCCGGGCCGAGGCCCTGCGCAGCGACTATGTCAGCCGGATGCAGGCCCATCGTGAAGAGCTCTCGCGCCTGACCCGCGCCGTGCGCTGGAGCTTCACGACCCATCACACCGACAGCCAGCCCCAGGCGGCCCTGCTGCCGCTCTATATCAATCTCGCCGGACAGATGAGTTGACCGTGACAACGTTTGGTCCCCTGGCTTTCCTGGTTCCCTGGGCACTGATTGCCCTGGTCCTGCTGCCCTTGCTGTGGTGGCTGCTGAAGGTTGTACCGCCGATGCCGCGAAAGGTTTCCTTTCCGGCCATCCGCCTGCTGTTCGGGCTCGATACCGATCGCAAGGCTGCTGAATCGACGCCTCTGTGGCTGATCCTGTTGCGCCTTGGCCTGGCCGGGCTTCTGATCCTTGCTGTGGCGCACCCGCTGGTGAACCCGTCCCATCGCACGCTTGCGCCAGGCGACATGCTGATTGTTGTCGATGACGGCTGGGCATCGGCACGCGACTGGCCCGACCGCATCACCGCGGTGCGCAATCTGGTCTCCCTTGCCGAACGTCAGGATCGGGCTGTTGTCCTGTTACGCACGGCACCACAGGACAGCGGTGTACCCATGGAACACAGCGGCCTGATGCGCGCTGAAGACGTCGGCCGTCAGTTGAGCGCCATGGTCCCCTCACCCTGGCCTGTCGACCGTGGTGCGGCAGTGCAGACCCTGAGTGACCTGGAGACCGTCAATCAGGTCTTCTGGATCAGCGATGGTGTTGCCACCGACAACGATACCGCATTCCTGACCGCACTTCAGGAAACCGGCGATGTCACGATCATGCAGAATCATGATTCCGAAGCCGCGCTGGTTCTGCTCGCCCCGGTCGATGAAAACAGCTTCCTCCAGATCAGTGCCCTGCGTGCGGGAACCGGGCCGGAGCGTCGTATCTGGGTCGCGGCCAACGACGACGCCGGGGAACTGGTGGCACGCCAGGAGCTGGTCTTTGTGCCGGGCGAAAGCAGGGCAGAAGCGCTGCTGAGCGTCCCCCTGGAACTGCGCAACCAGATCGCACAACTCGAAATCGAAAACGAGCCGACGGCCGCTGCCATCGTCATGCTGGACCAGCGCTGGAAACGCCCTCCTGTCGGCCTGGTTGCCGGTGGTGATATCGAAAGCCAGCAGCCGCTGTTGTCGCCGACCTATTTTGTCGAACGCGCCCTGGAAGCTGCAGCGGAAGTACGCTCGGCGCCGCTCGAACTGTTGCTGGATCAGCCGCCGGCCGTGATCGTCCTGGCAGATGTCGGGGTCGTGCCGGAAACCGAGCGCCCGGCTCTGGATGCATGGCTTGAGGAAGGCGGCGTGCTTGTGCGTTTTGCAGGCCCCCTGTTCTCCCAGGAGGGCGATGATCTCGTACCTGTCGAGATTCGTGGCCGCGAGCGCGCCCTGGGCGGTGCCATGAGCTGGTCGAGTGCCCAGCGGATTGCCCCGTTCGACAACAACTCCCCCTTTGCGGGCCTGCTGCCGCCCCCTGATGTCCTGATCGATCGTCAGGTGCTGGCCGAACCCACGGTCGATCTCACGGCAAAGACCTGGGCGCGCCTCGAAGATGGCACGCCACTGGTCACAGCGGAAAAACGCGGTGAAGGCTGGCTCGTCCTGGTGCACACGACGGCCAACACACAGTGGACCAACCTTCCGATTTCGGGCCTGTTTGCGTCCATGATGAAACGCCTGATCGATCTCTCCCAGGGTGCAGGCGCGGAACTGGGTGATCAGCCCCTTCCGGCCATCCAGTCGCTGACCGGGTTTGGTTTTCTGGCACCGCCGCCTGCCAGTGCTGTGGCCATTCCCGCCAACCTCTTTGAAGAGGCCGTTGCCAGCCCTGAAACACCGCCGGGGCTTTACGGCACGCTCGACCTGCGGCGCACGCTCAATCTTGGCGAGACCCTGTCGGCGCCAGAACAACTTCTTGTGCCAGACAGCATCGCTGCAGCAGGCTTTGAACGCCAGGAAGAACTGGACCTGCGCCCCTTCATCTACGGGCTGGCGGCCCTGCTGGCCCTGATCGAAATCTATGCCAGCATGGCCTTGCGCGGCCTGGTGCCGAGCTTTGGCACGGGCACCCGCCTTGCTGCCATCCCGCTCCTCTTCCTGTTGCTGGCACCCGACGCCGCACAGGCACAGGATGAACTGGCTGAAGACGGCATTCCCCCGGCAGCGCTGGACGTGCGGTTTGCCTATGTCTTGACCGGTGACGAACAGATCGACCGGATCTCCTATGCCGGCCTGCGCGGGCTGAGCATGATTCTGACCGCGCGCACCTCGGTCGAGCCGGGTGAGCCCATCGGTGTCGAAATCGAGACCGATGACCTGATCCTCTATCCCCTGGTCTACTGGCCCATCACCGAGGATCAGCCGGTGCCCTCCGGTGTGGCCAAGGCCAGACTCGATGCCTATCTGGCTGCTGGCGGCATTCTCATCGTGGACACACGCGATGCGGACCGCGAGATGGAGGGCGTCACGGGAACCGGCCCCAACGCCGCGCGTCTGCCCGAGATGCTGGGCGGCCTCAACATCCCGGCCCTGATGCGGGTGCCATCAGGGCACGTCCTGACCCAGTCCTATTACCTGCTGACAGGATTCCCGGGGCGCTGGGACGGCGGGTCGGTGTGGGTCGAACAACATCCCGGCGGCCTCAACGACGGTGTATCGGCCATCGTGATCGGCAGCAACGACTGGGCCTCGGCCTGGGCGCTCAACGACCAGCTGCAACCGCTCTATGCCGTCGTGCCCGGCGGTGAACGCCAGCGCGAAATGGCCTTCCGCTTCGGCGTCAATCTGGTGATGTACGCCATGACCGGAAACTACAAGGCCGATGCCGTGCATCTGCCTGCGATCCTGGATCGGATCGGTCAATGAACGCGACCACCGTCACCGATATCGTTCTCTCGCCGCTGCTGCCGCTGTGGATGATCGTCCTGTTCTCGGCCGTGGCATTTGCCATGATCCTTTATGGCTTCATGCGCCGTGCACCGGGTACGTTCTGGCGCATGTTCCCCATCGCCGCACTGGCGCTGGCGCTGGCCAATCCCTCCCTGGTCGAGGAACGCCGGGAAGCCCTGCCCGATGTCGCCCTGGTTCTGGTCGACCGCTCATCCAGCCAGACCGTGGGCGAACGCTCCGAGCAGGCCGATGCGGCCGTGGCCGCCCTGACCGAACGCCTGGGCAGGCTTCCGAACCTGGAAATCCGCGTCGCCGAGATCGATCCCGCGGAAGCGCCCGGTCAGGATGCCCTGCCGGGGTCGGGAACCATGCTGTTTGATGCCATGCGACGTTCCCTTGCCGACGTCCCGCGCAACGCCATCTCCGGTGTTGTTCTGGTGACAGACGGAGCCATCCATGATGTGCCCGAATCCGTGGCGGCGCTGGGCGTCGATGCCCCCGTCCATGCCCTACTGACCGGGGAACGCCAGGAATACGACCGCCGTCTGGAACTGCTGGAGGCGCCACGCTACGGCATCGTTGATCAGACAGTCGTGTTGAGTCTGCGTGTCCATGACACCGGTTCCGATACCGGGGTTATTCCGGTCACCCTGACCCCGCCCAGCGGCAACGCGGTCACCCACAATGTGCCGATCGGCGAGCGCTACGAAATGCGATTCATCCCCGACCGCGCCGGCCTTTCGGTCATCCGCCTGGATGTCGAGGCGCGCGAGGACGAACTGACCGCAGTCAACAACACGGCCGTGCTGGCGTTCAACGGTGTGCGCGAAAACCTGAAGGTCCTGCTGATCTCGGGCGAAGTCCATACCGGCGAGAGGGTCTGGCGCAACACGCTCAAGGCCGACCCTTCGGTCGAACTGGTCCACTTCACCATTCTGCGCCCGCCCGAAAAACAGGACGGAACCCCGATCCGCGAACTCTCGCTCATTTCCTTCCCGGTGCGTGAACTGTTCGAGGTGAAGCTGCAGGATTTCGATCTCATCGTCTTCGACCGCTATCGCAAACGCGGCGTCATTCCCGAGGCCTACCTGCAGAACATCGCCGATTATGTTCTGGAAGGCGGCGCCATGATGGTCTCCGCCGGCCCGGACTTTGCGACCCCGCTTGGCCTCCACACCACGGTTCTGGGCGAGCTGATGCCGGCTCTTCCCACCGGAGAGGTCATCGAGGAAGCGTTCAACCTCACGCCAACGGAAGACGGCCTGCGCCACCCCGTGACCGCCAGCCTGAACGGCATCCAGCAACCCATCCCACCCTGGGGTGAATGGTTCCGCCAGATCGATGCGGTTTCCGAGAGTGGCGATGTGCTGCTCAAGGGCATTGCCGACCGGCCCATGCTGGTGCTCCAACGGGCAGGAGAAGGGCGTGTCGCGGAACTGCTTTCCGATCATCTCTGGCTGTGGTCGCGCGGCTATGACGGCGGTGGCCCCAGCCAGGAGCTTCTGCGTCGCCTTGCCCATTGGCTGATGAAGGAGCCCGATCTCGAAGAGGACGCTCTGCGCGCGGTCGCCGTGGGCAACCAGATCCGCATTGTGCGCCAGAGCATGGAAGACCGTGCCCATGAAGTGGTGGTGACGGCACCCTCCGGCGAGACCGAAACGATCCTGCTCGAGCCGGGCGATCCCGGACGCGCCACCGCGGAACTGGCCATCGGCGAAGCCGGCCTGTTTCAGATTTCCGACGGCACGCTCGACACCATCGTCAGCGTCGGGGAACTGAACCCGCTGGAATGGCGAGATCCCCGCGCAGGGTCCGACGCCCTTGCCGCCATCATTGACGAAAGCGGCGGGGGCATCAGCTGGATTGCCTATGACACCATGCCGACGGTGCGCCGTGTCTCGCCCGACCGTGATCTCTCCGGAAACGGCTGGTTCGGCGTCCTCGACCACGGGCGTTACCTGGTGCGCGGCATCGATACCCTGGCGCTGATGCCGCCCTGGCTTGCCCTGATGCTGTTTGTCGGCGGCCTGGCCGCAGCATGGCGCGCCGAAGGCCGCTGATCTCCTGTGCTGCATCCGGTGCAGAGCACCGCAGTGGAAACAGGAGCACCGCAGTGGTTCCACGCAATCCTGATCCGCTCTAAGGTCCCCTCTAAAATGGGGGCGACACGTCTTGAACATCCGTTTCGAGTCTGAACTTGCGCGTCATGCTGATGTTCTGGTCGTGGGCGTCACGTCAGCGCGTCTGCCCCACGCTTCGACAGAACCACTGGCGACCCTGGTCGCCGCCACACTCCAGGCACTTGGATCCGATGGCCGGTTCACGGGTGATGTGCGTCAGGTCCTTGACGTCGCGGCACCGACAGGTCTGGCGGCCGACCGGTTGTGCCTGATCGGTCTTGGGTCGCCCGAGAACCTGGACGCCCATGGCTGGGAGCATCTGGGCGGTGCACTGGCCGAAACTTATGACGGCACCGGCGCCTCGCTCACCATCGCGGTCCAGTCACCCAACTCTCCCGACACCGGTCTGGCACATCTGGTGCTGGGTCTGGCCTTGCGCGGCTACCGCCACGAACGCCTGCGCACACGGGCCTTTCCGGATGATGACGGCGCCATCGCCGAAGTCATCGTGCATGATACAGACGGCACCGCGCGAACATGGTGGGAGAACGACCTCTGCCATGTCGTCGACGGCGTGCTCCTGTCACGGGATCTGTTCGCCGAACCGGCCAACCTCCTCTACCCCGAAACCTATGTCGAGGCGCTCCGTGATCTGGAACCGCTGGGCGTGACGGTCGAAGCGCTGGGGCCTGAAGAACTGCGCGCCCATGGCATGGGTGCGATGCTTGCCGTGGCCCAGGGCAGCGAACGTGAACCGCGCCTGGCGATCCTGCGCTGGCAGGGTGCCGATGATCCCGACGAAGCGCCCATCGCCTTTGTCGGCAAGGGCATGACCTTTGATTCCGGCGGCATCACGCTTAAGCCCGGAAAGGGCATGGAGGAGATGAAGGGCGACATGGCCGGTGCCGGAGCGGTGACGGGCGCCATGCGCGCGCTGGCCGGACGCGGCGCAAGGATCAATGCCGTCGGCGTGCTGGGACTGGCCGAAAACATGCCCTCTGCGCGGGCCTACCGCCCCAGCGATGTCGTCAGGACCATGGCCGGCTGGACCATCGAAGTCGTCGATACCGACGCCGAGGGCCGCATGGTTCTCTCCGATGCGCTTTGGTACACCGCCCGCACCTTCAAGCCCCGCCTGATGGTCGATCTGGCAACCCTCACCTATGCCATCATGGCCGGGCTGGGGCTGGTCTATACCGGCATGTACGCCACCGATGACGCGCTGGCCACCGACCTTCTGGAAGCCTCAAAAGCGACCGGCGAAAAGCTCTGGCGCATGCCGCTGGACGAGGCCTATGAAGCCAATCTGGGCTCCGACATCGCCGATCTGCGCCAGACCGCCCACGATATCGAATCTGCAGATTGCGCCCATGCCGCTCAGCTTCTGTCGCGCTTCGCAAACGGCCTGCCCTGGGCGCATCTCGATATCGCGGGCAAGGAAATGGCCTATGACGACAAACCGCTCTGCCCCAAAGGCCCCACCGGGGTCGGCGTCCGCCTGCTGGACGCCCTGGCCAGGCGGCATGAACCCAACGCAACCTGATTCTGACGGAGGAGCATGATGCTCGCCAACTACGATCTTTCCGGAAAACGCGCGCTTGTAACCGGTGGCGCCAGCGGCATCGGGCTGGGTGCGGTCAAGTCCTTCCTGCGCTGCGGCGCCAGCGTCGCGATCAACGACCTGGCGAGTTCGCCGCGCCTGCCCGAGGTGATTGCCGAGCTGACCGCAGAGGGCCACAACGTGGTTGCCGCACCGGGCAATGTCGGGGATGCCGAGGACGCACCACGCATGGTCACCGACGCGATCCAGGCCCTGGGCGGCCTCGACTATCTCGTCAACAACGCGGGCACACCCGGGACGAGGGAGCCCATCCCGCCGGAGGATTTCGAACGCCAGGATGAAGCCTTCTGGGACCTTCTGCTCAACGTCAACCTGATCGGCCCCTATCGCTGCACCAAGGCGGCAGCCATGGCGCTTCGTGAATCGGGCGGTGCCATCGTCAACACCGCGTCAATTTCTGCGCACGGAAGTGGTGGCTCGAGTTCGGTCTATTGCGCCACCAAGGCTGGCCTCGTGAACCTGACCAAGGAATGGGCACGCGCGCTGGCCCCGGTCGTTCGGGTCAATGCCATTGCGCCGGGCGCGGTTGATTCGGCCTGGATGTGCCGGTTCCCCGGCCAGGATCAAGGCGACAATTCTAACCTCATCCCCCTGGGGCGGATCGGCACGCCGGTTGATTATGGTGAAGCCATCCTGTTTCTTTCCGCCGGTGCAGGGTATGTCACCGGCCAGACCCTCAACGTGGACGGTGGCCTGACCACCTGATTGCAGGAGAGAGATTGTGAAGCTTGTTCGTTATGGAGAACCGGGCAGAGAACGCCCCGGCCTGATCGACGCCGACGGCGTCCTGCGCGACCTCAAAGGTCATGTTCAGGATATCCGTGGGCCTGCATTTCAGGAGCAGACCATGGATCGCCTGCGTTCGATCCGTCCCGAAACCCTTCCTGCGGTGGAAGAGGATGTCAGATTTGGCATGCCCGTCGGCGGCATTCGCAAGATCGTCTGCATCGGCCTGAACTACACCGATCACGCCCGCGAAACCGGCAACGAGCCGCCCAAGGAACCCATTGCCTTCTTCAAGCCGAACACCTGCCTGACCGGGCCCAACGACCCCATCGTGCTGCTGCGCAACAGCCGGCACACCGACTGGGAAGTGGAACTGGCCGTCGTGATCGGCAAACACACGAAGTATGTCGAGGAAGCCGATGCGCTCGATCACGTGGCTGGCTATTGCGTGGCCAACGATGTCTCCGAGCGGAAGTTCCAGGCCAAGGGTACGGGCCAGTGGATCCTGGGCAAGTCCGGTGACACCTATTGTCCGCTGGGCCCCTTGTTCGTGACCGCCGACGAAGTGCCCGACCCGCAGAACCTGCGCCTCTGGCTCGACGTCAACGGCGAGCGCATGCAGGACGGCACGACAGCCAACATGATTTTCGGCGTCGCCCACCTGATCCACTTCGTCAGCCAGTTCATGACGCTGGAACCCGGCGATATCGTGCTCACCGGCACACCTGCCGGCGTCGGCGTCGGCCGCGACCCCAAGGTCTTCCTGAAGGAAGGCGATGTCGTCAGCCTGGGCATCGACGGTCTGGGCCAACAGCGCAGCGTGATCGCCCCACCGGAATAGAAAAACGAATGTCACCCCGGACAAACGGCCACGGGCCGTGCCGATCCGGGGCCTCGAGCGTTCAGCGCGTGCCTATCGAGATCCCGGCTCTCCTGATGGTCGGCCGGGATGACACATGCTGAGGCAGTGGGCCAGCCGCTATGCCTTCAACCGGTCCACCACAATGTTCTGGAAGTGGTAAACCGCGCTTTCCCAATAGGCGGAGAAGCGGGTCGGCATGCCCAATTCGTCGCGCTGGGCATGTTTGGTCTGGACCTCACGCACCATGGGGAAATCCTGCTCGCCCACCGTGATCCAGCCGTCGCGCACGGCCTCACGAACCTTGCGGTGTTCCTCATCGGTTGCGGCATCCCCGATGAAGTGGAAGGCGCGTCGGGTCGGCGTGCGGTCGTGGGCCTGGGGGAAGTAGATGTTGGTCACGACGTGATCGTCCAGCACCGAAACGATGGCGTTGGGCACGATGAAAAACAGGATGATCTCGTTGCCCAGGCCATCCTCGTGCATCCGTTTGCCGTTGAGGTGCGGGAACATGGGAAGGCTGTCGCCGCCGGGTTCCTTGCCCTTGCGGCGGCTTGAAATCGAAACATAGGTGTCAGCCCCGCGCTCGCCGGCAAAGGTGCCGCTGCGCTCACCGATCTGGGGATGCACCCAGGGAAGGTGATAGTCCTCGCACCCGGTCTCCATGGCGAGTTTCCAGTTGCCGTCAAACTGCGCCTGGGTCGTGATGCCTGAGAACTTCACAAGCGACAGATCGTGATCGGGAATGCGGTCAAGAACCGGCTGGATGAAGTCCTCAAACGGCTCGGCCTCACCGTCGATGTTCACGAAGACGAAGTGCATCCAGGTCGTGCTGCGGACTTCGCGCAGACCCAGGTTGGCCTTTTCGATACCGGGCTGTTCAGCGGTTACCTTTCCGCTCTTCTCGTCGACACCACCAATATCGGGCGTGGCGATGAGCCGGCCATTAAGGTCATAGGTCCAGCCATGCCAGCCGCATTGCAGGGTCTGTGCCTTGGTGCAGGGCTCGCGCAGCACGGTCATGGAGCGGTGGCGGCAGATGTTGTGAAACACCTTCACCTCATCGTTGCGGTTACGGGCCACGATGAAGTCCCAGCCGGCAATGGAGACCGGCACGGCATCGCCTGCCTCAGGCACATCCGATTCAAAGGCGATCGCCATCCATCCGCGCGGAAAGAGCTTCTGGCGCTCCAGATTGAAAAACGCGGGGTCTGCATAGGCACGGCCGGGCAGACCCTCGGCCTCGTTGGCCGGCCGGCGTAGGCGTTTGATCGCCTCCGCACTCACGAAGTCATCCAGGTTCAGGGGTTCCATCATGCTCATGGTCGCGTCTCCTGTTCGTCAGAGGTTTTCAAGCGCGGCATCCAGCATGGCGCCGCGCCGTTGTTGGGGAAAGCGTTCAGGTTCCATGCCGCTGCGCACGCAAAGCCCGTCGCCAAAGGCCAGCAGATGATCGGCCAGATCATCGGCATCACGATCGGGCGAAATCTCGCCCTTCTCCATGGCGGCAGTTACCTGGCCACGAAACGCCTGGCGGATGGTTTCGTACTGACGCGCCTGAATTGCGTTGTGCACGGGGTCGATGGCGGATCGTGCCCAGAAGCTCATCAGGGCGGAAACCCGCGCCGTGCGTAGATCATGGGGCACCAGAACTTCCAGCAACCGGCGCAGGCAGGCCTTGCCCGGTGCGCAGTTCTCAATCGCCGATGTCATGCGATCAAAGGCCTGTTCGGAGATCTGGCTGGCGACAAAGGCCAGCAGCTCATCGCGGTCCCGAAAATAGTGCTGGATCACACCGGTGGTGAACCCGGCCTCACGCGAAATCTCGCGCAGGGTCGCACCCTCCAGGCCGTCGCGTCCGATCACACGCCAGGCAGCTTCGGCGACATTCTCGCGGCGTTCGCCGTGATCGACAATCTTGGGCAAGGTGCGTTTTCCTGCGATTCGATCTTTACATTACGTACGTCATAATAAAAAACAAGTCCGCTGTTGATCCCCACGCCAAGTTCGGCGACGAAGGGGCCAGAGGAGCCATCATGACCGCAACCACCCTGATCGATACCCTGCCTGCATCCTGGTATCGCGATCCCGAAGTGTTCCAGAAGGAACGCCGCCACATCTTTGCCCGCAATTGGCATCTGATCGGGCGCAGCGAACAGCTCGCCAAGCCGGGCGATTACGTCACCGGTGATGTCGCGGGCTGGCCCGTCTTTGCCGTGCTGGACCGCGATGGTGGCCTGCGGGCGTTTCACAATGTTTGCCGCCATCGCGCCGGTCCACTGTTCGATGATGCCGGCGGTCATTGCCAGACCATCCGCTGTCTCTATCACGGCTGGATGTACGGTTTTGACGGCGGCCTGCGCACGGCACCGGGCTTTCCTGAAACCGGCGCGCTCGACAAGAGCAAGTTTGGCCTCTTCCCCATTCGCGTGGATACCTGGCGCGGCCTGCTCTTCGTCTGCCTGGACCCTGAAGCTCCGCCGCTCGATGCCTGGATGGGCGATGTCGCGGCCCAGTCGGATCCCTTTCCGGCCATTACCGACTTCGCGTTCCACTCACTCACGACCTATGAGGGCCAGTGCAACTGGAAAGCCTATGGCGACAATTCCTGTGAGGGCTACCATCTGCCTTTCATCCATGGCGGGCTGAACAAGGCCGTCGCCACGGCCGACATCCGCGCTTATGAAAACGGCGGATTTGTCGGGTTTGACATCGGTTACAGCGGCGAGGGTGACGTGCGCGCCGGCAAGGGCCTGTGGGTCTATAAGTTCCCCGCCATCCTGCTGCATTTCTCCGAGCGTGCCATCAACGTCGAACAGGTCGAGGCACTGGATGCCGGACGCATCCGAATCCAGTCCTACTACTGGGTCCCCGAGGGCGATCAGAAGTTCGGCGATGACTATGTGGCTGATTCCCGCGCGGTGATCGCCGAAGACATGGGTGTGTGCGAACGCGTGCAGAAGAACCTGGATGCCGGTCTCTACACTTCCGGCAAGCTCTCGGCCGAGAAGGAACCGGGCACCATCTTCTTCCAGCAGCGCATCCGCGAAGCCATGGACCTTCCTCCTGTTGAACTGGGCAATTCTGTATGCCCACGCCTCTCCTGATCATCGGCAACAAGAACTATTCCTCCTGGTCCCTGCGCCCCTGGATCCTGATGAAGGTGCTGGGTCTGGCCTTCGAGGAGAAGCTGATTCCCATGTTCGACGAGAACTGGGATGCCGCCATTGCGGAGGTTTCGCCTTCGAAGAAGGTCCCGGTTCTGATCGATGACGGGCACACGGTCTGGGAAACCATGGCGATCATGGAGTACCTCCATGACAAACACCCCGATGCCGGCGTTTGGCCTGCAGACCGCCTTGCCCGTGCGGTGGCCCGCAGCGCCGCCAACGAGATGCATGGCGGTTTCGGCGGCCTGCGCAGCGCCATGCCCATGAACACACGCAAGGTGCTTCCCGGGCGCGGGCGCGACGAAGCCTGCCTGAAGGACATCGCGCGCGTTCAGAGCCTCTGGAACACCTGCCGCAGTGACCACGGCCAGGGCGGCGACTTCCTGTTCGGCGCATTCTGCGCTGCCGACGCCATGTTCGCCCCGGTCGTCAGCCGCCTGTTGACCTATGCCGTCGAACTCGACCCGGTTTGCCAGACCTATGTCGATGCCGTCATGACGTTACCAGCCATGCAGGACTGGTACGCCGCCGGCAGGGACGAGCCCTGGATCGTCAGTCACGACGAGCTGGATTAGTCGTCCAGGCGGCCCTTTTCGGTGCCGATCTTGTTGGCCATCAGGCAGAGGATTTCCCACATCATCTGCACGCCGTTGAGCGAGGTGATGCCTGCCGTGTCGAAGGGCGGCGAGACTTCGACAAGGTCGCCTCCGACAATGTTGATGCCCATGAGACCGCGCAGCATTTTCTGGGCTTCGAAGCTGGTGAAACCACCGACCTCGGGCGTGCCGGTGCCGGGCGCATAAACCGGGTCCATGCCATCGACATCAAAGCTGACATAGGTCGGGCCATCGCCCACGACCTCGCGCGCCTTGGCGATCACCGCGTCGATGCCCATGGCATAGAGTTCTTCGATGTGGATCACGGTCATGCCGCTGGAATAGCTGAAATCCCACAAGGCTTCGGCAGGACCACGGATGCCGATCTGGATCGTGCGCTTGGGATCAAGCGCACCCTCGTCGACCGCAACCTTGAACGGGCCACCGTGATGATGCTTGTTGCCAAAGAGCTCAGGGCCGGTGTCGCAATGGGCATCAAAATGGATCAGGCCGACCGGTTCACCGGTGTGTTTGGCCATCGCGCGCATGATCGGCAGCGTGATGGAATGGTCCCCACCCCCGGTCAGGGGCATGATGCCCGCAGCCATGACCTTGGCATAAAACGCCTCGATGTCTTCGACTGCACGGTTGAGGTCATAGACCCCCTCGATCATGACATCTCCCAGGTCCGCCAGGCGTGCCCAGTCATAGGGGCGGGCCTTGGTTTCGTGGTTTACCCGGCCCATCAGGGTTGACTGGTCACGCAGGGCTCTTGGACCATGGCGCGCGCCGGGGCGGTTGGTCACGGCCCCATCGAAGGGCACGCCGATCAGGCCGACTTCGATACCATCCCAGTCTTCGGGATCTTCACGCAGTTCCTGACGCATGAAGGTCGCAATGCCGGAGTAACGTGGCTTGTAGACCGCTCCCCAGGCACGCTTGCGCGCATCGGGGATGTTGGTGTCGTCTTCGCTCATGGTCTTGGTCCTTCATGCCTGGGTCGCGGCAGTGTAAGCATTATCAGGCACAAGCAAAGCCGGAGATCATCCATGGCAACCTCACCATCCGCCGGCAATCCGGCACCAGGATATAGCGACCACCCGGGCTATCGCGTCGATCTGGTGCCCTGCGCCAAACGCATCCGCGCAACCTTTGCCTATCAGACCGTGTTCGACACCCAGCGTGCCGTGGTGATGTGCGAAACCGCACATATCGCGCTCTACTATGTCCCGCGAGAGGACGCCGACCTCTCGATGATGACGAGGACGGATCACAGCAGTTTCTGCCCGTTCAAGGGCCATGCCAGCTACTACACGCTTAGCGTAGGGGATCGCAGTTCTGAGAACGCGGTCTGGAGTTATGAAGACCCCTTCGATGAAGCCATCGGCATCAGGGGCTGGCTGGCGTTCTACTGGAACAAGCTCGACCACTGGTTCGAAGAGGATGAAGAGGCCTTCATTCACGCCCGTGATCCCCATGTGCGCATCGACATCCTGGAGAGCCGGCGACCGGTGGAAGTTCAGGTTGCAGGCAAGACCGTTGCGCGCTCGACACGCGCGCGGTTTCTGTTCGAGACTGGCCACAAGCCGCGCTATTACCTGCCGCGCGAAGACGTCGATTCCGAGGTTCTGAGAGCCTCCGGCCTGCAGACCGGATGCCCCTACAAGGGCACGGCGTCCTATCACCATCTGGAGGTCGAAGGCCGCACCATCGAGGATGCCGTCTGGTTTTATCCCGATCCCCTCGAAGAGGTCCGCCGAATCGGTGACTACCTCTGTTTCTATCCTGAAAAAGTCGACGCCATCCTGGTCGACGGAGACCCCGCCCCATGAGTCTGGTCGACGAACACGGCACCCCGCACTCCACCGACAACCACGATGCCCTGGTTGCCTGGGAACGCGCGATGGATCTTTTCCAGACCTTCAACGAGGACCCCTATCCCCTGATTGATGCCGCACTGGAAGCCGACCCCGACTTCATCATGGGACACTGCTTCCATGCCGCAGGAAAGCTGATGGGGACCGACGGGCGTGATCGCCCTGCCATTGCCGAACGCCTGGAAACCCTGAACGGCCTGGCACCTCGGGCAAACGACCGTGAGCGTGGCCATATCGCCGCCCTGAACGCCTGGTTCCAGACGGACTGGCCAGGCACACAGGCCTGTTACAACCATGTTCTGGCAGCCTATCCCCTGGACGTCTTCGCGCTCTATTCGGCCCATTTCGTCGATTTCCTGATGGGCGACACGCGCCAGATTCGCGACCGCGTCGCGCGTGTCCTGCCGTTCTGGGATGCGACCCTTCCCGGCTACAGTTTCATCACCGGACTGGACGCCTTCGTCCTCGAAGAGGATGGCGATTATCCCCGCGCCGAGGAGCGCGGCATCTATGCCTGGGAAGCCGACAATCGCGATGCCTGGGCCGTGCATGCGGTCGCCCATGTCTATGACATGGAAGGCCGGCTGCAGGACGGCCTGGACTGGATGAACCGGACCTGGGACCACTGGAAGGCCGGCATCTTTGCTGTCCACAACACCTGGCACACCACGCTCCTGCACGTCGAGCTCGGCGACTATGGCGAGGCTCTGGACCTCTATGACGCGGTCCTGTTCCGGCCCAACGACAACTATGTCAGCGACATGCGCGACTGCGCCTCCCTGCTCTGGCGCCTGACCCTGTTCGAGGTTGATGTGACCGGAAGATGGGATCAGCTGCTGCCCTTCTGGCAGGACCGCATCGACGATGGTGTGTTCGCCTTCTCCGACATGCACGCCATGATGGCGCTCGCGGCTTGCGGTGACGAAACCGGTCAGAAAAACCTTCTGGCCAAGCTGGAGACTGTGGCCGAGGGCACGGACTCCAATGCCTTTGCGACACGCGCCGTGGGCCTGCCGGTCTGCCGTGGCATCCAGGCCTTTGCCCAGGAACGTTTCAGCGACGCGGTCGCTGCCCTTACCCCCGTACGTTACGCCACCCACGTTCTGGGCGGCAGCCATGCCCAGCGTGATGTCATCGGGCTGACTCTGCTTGAGGCTGCGCTTGCTGCCGGGGATCGCCCCATGGCTCAGGCCCTGGCGGCGGAACGGTTTGCCCGCAAGCCGGCCAGTCCCCTGAACCGCGCCTATATGGCGCGCGTGGGCATGTAGATCAGAACGCCGGCCGCTGGGTCCGGAGCACGCTCAATCGAGAGGGCCGGACATGCCGACGGCCCGCTTCCTCCTGCGAATCGCGCCGACCTCGCGGAAGAGCAGGATCAGGAACAGCACACTCATCCCTGCCGCCAGGATCGGCATGCCATGGGGACCGGCCAGTTCCATCGCACTACCGCTCAGTGCCGGCGCAATGAAGCTGCCCAGGGCCCACAGGAACATGAAGCTGGTCGTCACGCCGATCAGTTCGCCGCCTCTGAACCGTTCTCCCATCATGGCAAGCGCAACCATGTAGGTGCTCCCCACGGTTGCCCCCGTCAGGCCAAGCGCAATCGTGCGCAACACCGCATCGTGCACGATGAAGGGCAACGCGATCAGCATGACAAGCGTCACCGCGACACAACCGGTGATGACATAGGTGCGTTCGATCCGGTCCGACAGCCAGCCCAGCGGGAACTGCCCCACCACGGCGCCGATGAGGAAGCTGGTCAGAAGCGCGCCCGCGGCAAGTTCATCAAGGCCCACGCGCAGGCCATAGACGATCAGCAGCGCCAGGACGGATTCATCGATCAGGCCGAACATCAGGGCCGCCACCATCAGAACCGGCGCGACCTTCAGGAAATAGAAGATGCGCGCGCGATGCTCGCCTTCCATGGGGACGACGGCATTCCGGCCCAGACTCAGAGGCAGCAGACCACAGAGAACAACAGCCATGCCGATGTAGAGAACGGTCCAGCTTTCGGTGCCGATGAGGCCGATCAGCAGCGGTCCCACGGCAAATCCGCCATGCTGGAAGACCCCTGCGACGGCCAGAGTCATGCCCCGCTTCTTCTCCTCGGCAAGCTGGTTGAGCCAGACGTCGCCGGCGGTAAAGACCATCTCCGTGCAGAACCCCAGCGCAAAGCGAAGGGGAAACCAGATCCAGACATTTGGAAACACGGGAATGAGCGCCAGGCTGATCACCATGCCGATGATGCCCAGCGCCACCATGCGGACAACGCCGTATCGTTTGATCAGGGCCGGTGCGAACGGCACCAGAAACAGGATCGCCATCATCTGCACAGCGGCACTGAGACCGTTGAGCCAGACCGGAACGCCCTGACGTTCCAGCCATATCCCCAGAAACGGCAGCGTCAGACCCAGCGTCACGGTGACGGTCACCGTTGCCGCGATGCAGGCGATCAGGCCACGTTTGCGCTGGTCAGGTGTCATCTTTCCGCAAACGCCAGATCAGAAGGAAGATGAACGCCAGAGTCAGAACCGCGCCGGTATAGGGCATGGCATCAGGACCGCCCAGTTCAATGGCAAGGCCGGAGATGCCCGGCCCGATCACCGCCCCTGTGGCCCAAAGGAACATGAAGCTGGTTGTCACACCAATCAGCGAACCGCCCTTGAACCGGCGGCCCATGTCGACCAGGGCCACGGTGTAGAACGTGCCAAGCCCTGCCCCCAACAGGCCCAGCAGCGGGAAGATCATGACCGCATCGGTAATCAGGTGGGGCATCGCCAGAAGGCACAACAGCGAAACGCAGGCACCGGCAAGGATGAGCTTGCGTGCACCGAACCGCTCGGCAAGGATCCCCATGGGAATCTGGCCCAGCATGGCGCCGATGACAAAGATGCTGAGCATGGCCTCAGCCAGGTCCGGCGAGAGGGCCTTGCGCAAGCCATAGACCGGCAGCAGGGAAAGAACGGCGCTGTCGATCAGGCCGAACATGAACCCGGCAATCATCAGACCCGGCGCAATGCGCAGGAAGTGGAAGATACGCGCCGAGGACTCATGACGGTCGAAGGTCGCCGCCGCACCGGTCAGGCAAAGCGGTATCAGCCCGGCCAGAACGATACCGATGCCGATGTAGAGCGGCACCCAGGAATCCGTGCCCAGGAAGGCCAGCAGGATGGGACCGACGGCAAAACCGCCATGCTGGAAGAATCCGGCCAGCCCGACGATGCGGCCGCGCTTCTTTTCCGGCGCAAGCTGGTTGATCCAGACATCACCGGCTGTCCAGACCAGTTCCGAAGAGAAGCCTAAGAGAAAGCGGATGGGGAACCAGATCCAGACATTGGGAAAGATCGGCAGCAGCGCCAGGGACAGACCCACGCCGGCCAGTCCGAAACCGATCACGCGTTTCGTGCCAAAGCGCGCCATGAACCGTGGCCCGAAGAAGGCCAGGAACAGAACCGCAATCATCTGGGAGGCCGCGCTGAGCCCGTTGATCCAGGGATCGACTCCCCAGCTGTCGAGCACCAGAGCCAGAAACGGCAGCGTGATGCCCATGGTCACGGTCACCGAAACCGTACTCATCACACAAACGCACAGCGCCCTGGTAGGCATCTTCTCGGACATGAACCAACTCCCCGCCAATTGCTGTAGAGCGGGAAAGTCGGGGGGGCAAGGTATGGGCCCTCATATCAGCCATGAGGCCTTCTAATCCGGGGCTACTTGCACACGCATCCCCACCGGCCATACTCCGCACCATGACCGAGGATGACCTGCCACAGTTCGGCACGTATATGGACGGCATCGACTATGTCGAGCGCATCAGCGTGTACGGCATTGCCATCAATCCGGTCGGCCAGGTTCTCGTTTGCAAGCGAACGATGGAAAGAATCGTCCTGCCGGGAGGTGGCGTCGACGGCGATGAGGACCTGCTGCAGGCTCTTCATCGCGAGTTTTCCGTGGAAACCGGACACCGAGTAACCGGCGAGCGCTTGCTGTTTCGCGCGCGCCAGTACCATGCCCACCGCCGCCGCAAACCGCCGGCCAACAAGCTCTGTCACTTTTACCGCGTCGAACTGGAATTCGATCCGGCCATCGTAAAGGAAGACGACCACGAGCCGGTCTGGTTGCCACCCCACCGCCTGACCCATTCCATGACGTTCGAGAGTCACGCCTGAGCGATCGAACGCGCCATCTCCGAGCAACAACGAAACGGTTGATGCGTCACGCGCCCTGCCGCAGGCTTGCACCCACAGACGGGGAGAGGTCATGCGCAAGAAGACACTGGCGGGCTACGCAAACGAAATTTCGGTCGAACCGGGCGAAACCATCTGCTTCAAGGTGAGTTGCGACGAAGGCCCCGCTGACTATGACGCCAGCATCGTGCGGCTGATCTCCGCCGACGATCGGCCCGGCGGACCGGGTTATCGTGACGAGACCCTCGACGTTCCGGCCAACGGACGTTACCCGGCCCGCAACCAGCGCATCTTCACCGGCTCCCATGGCATGGTTGAACACCATGCCGCCTTCGAGGCGCTGGAGAGTTTCACCCTGCAGGTGCTGTTCTGGCCAACCACGCCGGAACGCCCCTGGAAATCCATCGTTTCCAAGTTCGACGAAGCCATCGAGTTCGGCTGGGGCCTCTTCACCAACGGTGACGGCCATGCCTGTTTCTTCGTCGGCGACGGCAACGATCACAAAACGGCCCATGTCGTGGCCCCCGAACCCCTGATCGCACGCCAGTGGTATCTCCTGACCGGCAGCTATGATGCCGGTACCGGCGAGATCAGAATCGTGCAGCGCATGATCCATCCCGTCGCCACCATCCCCCCACATTGCGAAGCCGGTGCCAGTGCCGCCGACCTGGGCTCACCCCACAACAACGCGGCAGCTTTCATGGCCGGGGCCTACAACCACAGCGACGAGGTCACGCCCTGGTTCGCCGGTGGCCATGTCAACGGCAAGCTGGAGCGCCCGGTCCTGGTTCACGGAACCCTGACGCCTGAGGAATCTCTCTCCCTGTGTTCGGGACCGATTCCTGATGCGCTGAACGAGCGTGTCGTTCTGGCCTGGGATTTCTCGATCGATATCCCGACCGACCGTCTGGCCGACATTTCCGGCAACGGTCTCGATGGCCTTGCCGTCAATCTGCCCATCCGCGCCAAGACCGGGCACAACTGGGATACCACCCAGCACCGCTGGACCGACGCGCCGGAACAATGGGGTGCGATGTACGTGGTCGAAGACGCGATCTATGACTGCGGCTGGGAGACTGACTTCGAATCGACCCTTCCCGATGGCACGCCAAGCGGGCTTTACGCAGCCAAGCTGGAGCGCGAAGGCAGCGAGACCGCTTTCATCCCCTTTGTCGTACGCCCGCCCAAGGGCACCACGTCGGCGCCGCTCTGTGTCGTGATGCCCGATGCGAGTTACCTCGCCTATGCCAACATCGATGAGGCCTTTGACCCCGGTTACGACTTCCAGTTCAACCGGGTTGCACGATGGGGACCCGACGACTTCTATCATAACGACCACCCCGACATCGGCGTCTCCATGTACGGCCTGCACGCGGACGGCTCGGGCCCGCACTACAGCTCGCGTCTGCGTCCGGTCGTCAACTTCTCGCCCACCCACAACTCGCTGTGGCAGCTCTCGGCCGACATGCACCTGATCGCCTGGCTCGACCATGCCGGGATCGCCTATGACATGATCTGTGACGAGGACATCGACCGCGAAGGCGTCGATCTGCTCAGGCAGTGGTCCTGCGTCATGACCATGAGCCATCCCGAATACACCTCCACCCGCATGCTGGACGCCTATCAGGGCTTCACCGATCAGGGCAGGCGGCTGATGTATATGGGCGGCAACGGCTTCTATTGGCGTGTCGCCTATCGCGATGACAAACCAGGCGTCATCGAAATGCGCCGGGCCGAGGACGGTTCGCGCTCCTGGATCGCTGAACCCGGCGAATACTACATGAGCTTCACAGGCGAGATGGGCGGTCTGTGGTGGCATGCCGGGCGTGCGCCCAACAGGCTGGTCGGCAACGGCTTCATCGCCCAGGGGTTCGATGCCTCCAGCCCCTACCATCGTACACAGGCCAGCCGTGGTCCCCGCGCAGCATGGATGTTCGAGGGCATCGACGGCGATGTCATCGGGGACTTCGGGCTGCTGGGAGGCGGCGCGGCAGGCTGGGAACTCGACAAGGCCAATGTGGAGCGCGGAACGCCGCCCCATGCCCTGGTGGTCGCAAGTTCACGTGATCATTCCGACACGGTTTTGCTGGTCAACGAGGAGATCGGCCACATGCATCCGCGCATCCATGGCTCGATCAACGAGGACATCCGCGCCGACATGATGTTCTTCGAAACGCCCGGTGGCGGGGCGGTCTTCTCGACCGGCTCCATTGCCTATGTCTCAGCGCTTCCCTGCAACGCGTTCGACAACAACATCGCCACGCTGACGGCCAACGTCATCACGCGCTTCTGCGACCCTACACCGTTCTGAGGCATCCATGAGCGAACACCGGATGCAGTGGTACGACGAGACGCTGATCGATCAGATCATCGCCGGCGCCAAGACCGCGACCGTACGCCCGCTGGAATGGAGCGAGGGGCTCGATGCCTTCAACACGGCCCTCCATGTCGGCGCCACCTATACCGTCTTCAACGAGGCGCAGGTGGCGCGCTGCCGGGTCCGAGTCACGGGGATCGAGCTGGTGCGATGGGACGCCATTCCCGAATCTCTCTGGCGCCGTGACCCCGCCGCCAGCGGTGCCGTGAGCCTGGAAGCCTTCATCGCCGATCATGACGACTATTTCGGCAACCCCGCCGGTGATTTCGAGTTTCTGGCGCTCTACTTCGACCTCACAGACGCCAGCCCGGAGCCATGACGCCCTTTCGTTTTTATCTCGACTGGGACCTGAACTGTCAGTTTGCCGGGCTGATCTGGGCCCGCGAGAAAGGCCTCTTCGCCAGCGCCGATCTTGAAGTCGAGCTCGTATCCGCTCATGAAAACCCCAGCACTGCCACCCTGGATCTGGTGCTGGACGGCGGACTCTGTGCGGGCTGCATGGAAGACAACCTCATCGTGCGCGCCGCCGTCGAAGGCCGCGGTGTCAGGGCAATCGGCGCCACGATGCAGGATTCGCCGATCCACCTGATCACACTTGCCGGCAGTACGCTGCGCAACCTCTCCGACGTACCGGGTCGGCGCATTGCCATGCACCGTGACGGCATTCATCTGCTGGAGGCCGTGCTGACACTCCACGGCATGGACCCCGAAGCGGTGGACACCACTATATCCGGCTGGACGCTGGACCAGCTCATCGACGGCACTTTCGATGCGGTGCAGGGCTACACCACGACCGAACCGCACGCTCTGTCACGTCGCGGGATTACCACGCACCTGATCCCGGTCCGGCATCATCACCTCCATCCCTGGGCGCAAATGATGTTTGCGACAAACCACACCATCGCCAGCCACGGCGACCTGCTGAAGCGTTTCGTTGCCGCCTGCAGGGAAGGCTGGAAAGGCGCCATGACCCATCGTGACGAAACCGCCGACATGATTGCGGCGCTGTCGGGGGAACATGATGACCCCAGGGAAAACCGGCGCATTCTTGATCTCATGCTGCCGTTGATCGCGGGCAGCCGGGGGCTCGACCACGCGGTCACGACCGATCCCGAACGCTGGCGGCGCAACCTTGCGACCTATGCCCGGTTCGGCATGATCTATCTTGAACCAGCCTATGACGAGGTCGTCTGCGACCGGTTCATATAAGGGTGTTCAAATCCCCACCAGCCCGCCATGGAAGATCATGCGGTAGACCGGCGTGCCCTGCCAGGTAATGGTTTCCTCCCCGCTGAAACGGCCAAGGTCGCCTTCGACGGTGTTGCGATAGCCATAGGCGCCGTTCTCATAACTGGCGGGGCCGCGCATCAGATGTTCGGGGTCGGGCTGGCCCAGCACCTCCCGCTGGAAGTCGTAGATCTCGGCCAGGGGCCGCAGGTCCGAGAGCACTTCGGCCATGTAGTTCTTCATCCAGAGGGCCGTGCCGTCACGCCAGACGATCTCGTGACCGCCATAGGGATTCTGGCCTGCGTAACGGTCGCGGTAGCGCCAGGGCCCAGCATCAAAGATCATCTGTTCGGTGCCGTCCCCGACCGGTGTGCCCTTGGGAATGGCATAGGTTTCGCGCCGCGCGACCACCAGAAAGTCGATCAGGTCCTTCATGCTTTACCCTCCAGGGCCATGGCGTGTTCGGCAGCCTGCGTGCAGGTGCCCCACCAGACATCGCCATGATCACGCATGGCCCTCAGCAGGCGTTCCAGCATCAACAGGCGGCCTGGGCGGCCCATCAGGTTGGGATGAAAAGTCGTCTGGAACAGGCCGCCATAGCGGCGCAGGCCGTCGAACTCTTCGCGCCAGATGGCCTCGGCGGTCTCGGCCGGCGCCAGCGCGACATCCCCGCCCCAATAGAGCGAAGAGCCGAACAGCGCCCAGTCGTCCAGCACCATGGAGATCGGCAGTTCGACCAGCGAGCCCGCCGCCGTGTCGATCATGTGCGGGCGGTCCTGTTCCATCAGGCTGGCGTCATAAAGCATGCCCAGTGAGGCCATGATTTCCAGCGTCTCGACCGAAACACCCCATGCCGGCGCGCTCCAGCCCCTGGGGGCTTGCCCGGTCAGTCGCTGCAGGATCGCCGAGGCATGTTCGAACACCGCGCGCTGGTCGCTGGCCTCCATGCCGAAGACGTTTTCATGCATGTAACCGTGATGGGCGACCTCATGCCCGTCCATGAGGATCGCCTCGATCATGGCGGGGTGCCGTTCGGCCACATGGGCGGGCACAAAGAAGGTCCCGGGGATCTCCAGATTGCGGTGCAGTGCCAGGATGCGCGGCATCGCCGTCGTCACGCCATAGGCCGCCTCGGAGATCGCCGCGACATGGGTAACCGCGCGCCAGTCCGACGCCATGGGCCCGGCCTCACCGTCGACATGCCAGGCCAGGGTCACGCCGCATGATGCCGCACCGGGCCACTGGAATCCTGGAATCTCGCGGAACGTGAGATCGGGATAGGTGGGTGAGGAGAGATCAACCATGCCTGTTTATAGACCGTTCGGCCCCGACGTTGCATCCTCTTGCTACCCTTACACACAGACCGGCCTGCGTTACCTTGCGGGTCCGTCACGTTCATCCGGATTTGGAACCAGCATGTACCGATCGACCCTTCAAGCAATCGCAGCCATCTCGGCGGCCTTCCTGTTTGCCGGCACCGCGCCTGCTCTGGCGCAGACCGAGGACTCGCCTGTCATCCTGTCCGAGCACAGCCAGGCCGACATGTTCACCCTGGTTTACGAATACGCCTTCGGCAGCCCCCACAGCAGCAAGGAAATGACCTGCACGGCGGTTGGCCCGACCGACGCCATCGGCAACCTGCCGGCCCACGTGATCGACGAGATGAACGAACGTATTCCGCCCGACGGCGCGGATTGGCTCGGTTTTGTCGACTTCAACCCGTGTTTCGAGATCGAGAAAAACAAGGGCGTCATCGATGGCGAACGGCGCACCTTCACCCGCATGATCGACACCGGTCCGCCCAACATCGATACCGGGCATCCCGACGTCCACATGTTCAAGCTGCGCCGCTATTGCGGCAACGGCTGCGGCTCCTTCGACTGGATGACCATCTATGTCGAACCCGAAGGCTACGTCCTGATTTGGGGTTACCCGCGCATGGGTTCGGGCGGCGAGCTCTATTACGAAGCCCAGGACTGACACCTCGTGACCACGCCGGAGCCTTTCCCGTTCATCGACGTTTCGGGCACGCCGCACGAACGGGGTGTGCAGATCGGCCAGCAGGCGTGCGAGCGTATCGGGAAAAGCGTCGCGCTTTATGCCGGACGGATCGAGCGTCTGGGCCTCACGCGCGCCGATCTGGCCCGACTGGTCGGTGAGATCGAGCCGTCCTGCGCTCATTTCACGCCACGCCATGTCGAGGAGATGCGCGGTATCGCGGAGGGCGCCGGTCTTGCTTTCGAGGACATCGCGCTCATCAACGCACGCACCGAGATCATTGCGCGCGCCAGACTGGAGGCCAATCTGCGCAACGAGGAGCCCGACGGCTGCACCGGCGTCATCGTACTGCCCGAACGCAGCGCCAGCGGCAGGCTGATCCACGCCCAGAACTGGGACTGGCTCAGCGCCTGCGCCGAAACCGCCATCGTCATGCGCGTGCACCCAGATGACGGGCCTGCCTTCCTCACCTTCACCGAAGCGGGCGGCGTCGCGCGCAGCGGCCTCAACGAGGCCGGCATTGCCATCACCGCGAACTATCTTGAATGCGAGCGCGACTACAGCCAGAGCGGCGTGCCGCTCCCCTTCATCCGCCGCGCCGTGCTGGAACACGAACACCTGGCACTTGCCATGCGTGATGTCGCGACCACGCCCAAGGCCTGTTCCAACAACATGATGGTGAGCCATCGCGACGGCTTTGCCATCGACTTTGAATGCGCGCCTGACGAAGCCTTCCACCTGTTCCCCGACGACGGCCTGCTGGTCCATGCCAACCACTGGATCGGCCCCACCGCGCGGGCCAGAATCCGCGAGACCGGCATCGCCGATTCCCCCGACAGCCTCTACCGCGACTGGCGCGTGCACCAGCATCTCAAAGGCAACCGCGCCATCACCCCCGACGACGTCAAGACAGCCCTGTTCGATGACTTCGCCACTCCTCACTCCGTCTGCCGCCCCGACCGCTCCGGCCGCGGCGGCGACGACTACGCCACTGTCGCCATGATTGTCATGGACCCGACGCAAGGCACCATGGAGGTTGCGCCGTTGCCTGCGCAAAACCGAGCGTTCACACGTTATGCGCTGGAGGGGGGAGCCGGTAGAGGTCGTTAGCTGATGAGGTGGACAACAACCGCGCATGACGGCTGCTTGAACAAGAACTGTTCTATGCGTATGCCAACCATTCTTCTCTGCTTGGTGATTTCCCTGGCGTCGGCACAAGCCGATTGGCTTGAGCTTCACGAAGCAGATTGCGAGGGCACTTCTGACGTTCCGTATTGCGAATACGTCCCCCGGATCATGCCGGTCGTTGTCGATGCGTTAGAAGAAGGGGATCGCATGCTGGAGCGTCTCGCACCCCGATTGCTGGTGACGGGCGGTGAACTGGACACCGCCTTCGACATTGCCCAAGAATCCCTTGGTCGCGGTCCCGACACCTGGACCTGGCGCGCAACTTGGGCTCACCCGATTCTTTCTGATCCGGTCTTTCCACTGGTTGGCGGGATTCCCGACTCCGCCCTATGGGAAGGGCTCGAGACGTGGGAGCAGATTGTACTGGCACGCGCGCTGAGTGCGTCGGGGCATAAGAAATTGTCGCGTGAACTGTTTCAGCGCCTGGGGCAAGCAGTTCAGGAATCACCGCGCATCAGCACACGCTGGCCCGAACGGGTTGTCTTTGCCAATTGGGCTTCGGCCAGCTTCGAGCAGGATGCCATCGCATTCCTGCCCGAACTCAGTCCGGTGTCGGCTGCGTGGGCGCGCTTCGGTATCGCCGAAGGCCTTGCCTATCGCGGCGATATCGAAGGAGTCACAGCACAGATTGCACTGTTGCCGGGCGACATGCCCATCGTGGGCAAAGTGATTTTGGCCGAGGCTTTCCGGCGTAGCGGAGATTCCGCGACGGCGCGGCAACTGCTGGACGAGGTGCGGATCGAACTTCCGGAACTTTCATCGGGCCTGCGCAACAACACCATCATCGAACGGCTCGCCGCAGGCTTCGCCATCCTCGGCGATCTTGAAGCCGTGACCGAGATTCTGGGAGAATTCGATTCGGTGGGTTTCCATCGAGACACTGCCTGGTATCGGGTTGCACCCCTGCTGGCCTGTCACGGACTGACGCAGGCACTCGAGGCGGTCGGGCAAAGCGGCAGCGCGGAGAACGACAAGGCACATCTACCGTGGCTCGTCGCGGACGTTCTGGTCGCAGCGGCTGCGTCAGGGCATGCTGACGAAGCATACGCATTCGCTTCGACTGCTGATTCACGTGAACGTGCCACGTGGCTGCTGGCCGTTCTGATCGGCCTTGGTCAGGAGCAACTGGTAACCGGTGACCCAGCGCCCTGCCCGACACTCAGCACCCTGCCGAACTGAGCAGGCACCTTCCAGCCAACTTCGCCTTGCGCACCGCCAGCCCCGATGGCAACACTTCGACCATGGAAGGGTTCATTGCCAGAAAGGACATCTGCTCGTTCACGGAAGTGCGGGCGATGTCCGAGCGGTCGGATGCCAAAGGGTTGGTCCAGCTTGGCAGCCATGTTTCGGCCATTCTGGCGGCGGGTGTGCTGGTCTGGGCGGTTTCGGATGTCTGGTGGCTCATGATCTCGGCGCAGGTGGTGCTGGGTATTCTCATCACCTTCCTGTTCTGCCCGCACCACGAGACCGTGCACTGGACCGCATTTGCCAGCAAGGCGCTGAACGATCGGGTCGCCTGGGTCCTGGGCTTCATCGGCTTCCTGCCGTCGATCTGGTTCCGGCACTTCCATTTCGAACATCATCGCGAAACCCATGTCGAGGGGCGTGATCCCGAACTGGCCGATGTGAAGCCGACGACGCGGGGCGCCTTCCTGTTCTATCTGACCGGCCTGAAATCGTTCTGGTGGAGCGCGCTTAGCACCCTGATCCGCCATGCCCGTGGCATCGTCACCGATGATTTCGTGCCCGACGAAGCCGTGAAATCGGCCGTCGTGCGCCAGGCCCGGCTTTATCTCTGCGGTTACGCGCTGATCGCCCTTGTCGCCATCGCGGCGGGAAGCTGGGCGCCACTGACCTACTGGATCGTGCCGATGGTGCTATCGGCCTGGTCGCTGCGCATCTACCTGCTGGCCGAACACGCCCTGCGTCCCCACACCGGGGACATGCTGGAGAACACGCGCACCATGAAGACGAACGGGCTGGTGCGCTGGCTGGCCTGGCAGATGCCCTATCATACCGAGCACCACACCTTCCCTTCCGTACCGTTCCACGCGCTCCACCTGGCCTACGAAAAGATCAAACCCCGCCACGGCGCCCTGATCCCCGGCTACACCGCCTTCTTCCGCAAATACTGGGCGAGCCTGAAGTAGGCCAGGGTAACAATGCACGCGGAGCCGCGGAGGACGCGGAGTTCGTGCTCCCGGTCCGGGCCGGCTCGGTTGTTCAGGAACCTGACTCCGCCATGTGAATGTCTTGGATCGCGAAGCGGTCATCCATCATTTCGGAATCGTTCTGCCGTGCGTGTTGCACCGGCAAACCACCCCACCGCATCTTCGCGCAGGATCAACAACAAGGATTGGCACGCAGAGACGCAGAGCCGCAGAGCCGCAGAGCCGCAGAGTTTAAGCCGATCTCGGCATACACGACGAACGTGTCGTCAAAGCACCGCTCGACACCCGGTTTTGTTTGCCGCGCTTTGCGCGGCGAGAGGGGCCCGGGTTCTCTCCACATCACAACCGCACAGGTCTGCCGCAATCCCGCTTGTTGCGCGAACTCCGCGTCCTCCGCGCCTCCGCGTGCCACACTCTTGTTTGTTGTTTCTCTGCGCCTCTGCGTCTCTGTGTGAACCAGATCCGCCAGCGCCCCTGCACCGGGCCACTGGCACGATCCGGCGTTCCGTGACAGGCTCCGCCGCCGATCGAGGGAGACGGGAATGACGTTCCGGGTGCTGACCGGGCAGTTGATGCACGAGACCAACACGTTCGCGACGGTGGTGACCGATATCGCCGCCTTTGAACGGCTGATCTGCTGCCGTGGCGAAACGGAAATCTTGGACCACCTGGCCGACACAAACACCGAGACGGCCGGTTACATCGACGCGGCCCAGGCCCATGGCTGGGAGCTGATCCACACCGTGGCAGCCATCGCCAATCCGCAGGGTCTGGTCACCGACGAGGCGTTCGAACATTTCGTCGGTCTGATCACCCAGGGGCTGGAAGAGGCCGGAACGGTCGACGGCATCGCGCTTGCCCTGCACGGCGCCATGGTGAGCCAGTCCCATGAAGATGCCGAGACCGAGCTGGTGCGCCGCCTGCGCGCCCTTGCCGGACCCGATGTGCCGATCTGCTGCACCTTCGATCTCCACGCCAATGTCGGGCCGGACTTTGCCGACATGGTCCAGATCGTCTGCAGTTACCGCACCTATCCCCATATCGACATGCGCGTGCGCGCCAGGAAGGCAGGCGACCTGCTGCACCGGGCGATGGCAGGCGAGATCAGGCCCGTGCTGAGCTACGCACGCCGCCCCATGGTGCAGGGTGCCGATGGCGGACGCACCGATGTGGAACCCATGATCGGGCTCATGAAACAGGCCGATGCGACCATGGCCGCCGATCCGGCCCTGTTGGATATCTCGATCAATGCCGGGTTCAACCAGTCCGATATCTTCGATGTCGGCCCCAGCGTCCTGGTCACAACGGACGATGCACGGGATCGCGGCCAGGGGGTCGCGGAATCCCTGATGGACGAAATCTGGGCAACCCGACACGTCGTCAACAACCGTTACCTCTCCGTCGGTGAAGCCGCCGAAGTCGCGCGCAGCTTCAACCACAAGAACAAGCCGCTGGTCATCGCCGACTATGCCGACAATCCCGGCGCCGGCGCCTATGGCGATGCCACCAACCTGCTGGCTGCCATGCTCAAAGCCCGGGTGCAGGATGCCTGTTTCGGGGCCCTGTATGATCCCGCCGCCACTGCTGACCTGCACCGGGCCGATCTCGGCGCACGCATCACGCTGCATCTGGGTGGCAAGACGGACCCGGCCTTCGGCGGGCCACCCCTGCTGCTCACCGGTGACATCATTGCGCTGAGCGACGGCATCACGACCTTCGACGGACCGATGATGGCAGGCATCACCAAGAGTTTCGGTCCCACGGCCGTGTTCCGGGTCGACGGCATCGATATTCTGGTGGTCTCCAACCTGATGCAGATCGTCGACCTGCAGCAGTTCCTGGCCCACGGCATCGATCCGCGCACCAAGAAGACCGTTGCGCTGAAATCCATGCAGCATTTCCGCGCGACCTATGAGCCGCTGGCCGAGAAGGTCATCGTCTGCGACTCCGGCGCGCTCGCCACGCCCGACTTCACGCGCTTTGACTTCAAAAAGGTGCGCCGGCCGATGCATCCCTTCGATCCTGACGATGCCTTTACGGACCTTCCATGAGCGAACGGTTTGACATCAATCGCGACGTCCTGCTCAGCGGTGAACTCTCGCCCCATCTTCAGGCTGCCCATGACACGGGCCTGATCCAGCTTCTGTCCGATGAGGATCGCGAGGCCAACCGCCGTGAGGTGTTGGCGCGACACCCTGCCGAAGCCGACCTCTTTGTCTTTGGATTCGGATCGCTGATGTGGAATCCGGCCTGCGATGTTGCCGGGTTCCATCCAGCCCTGGTGAGAGGCTGGCACCGGCGCTTCAACCTGTGGACCCATCTTGGGCGCGGCACGTCGGAGTTTCCCGGTCTCACCCTGGGGCTGGAAGCCGGTGGCTCCTGCCGTGGCATGGCGCTGCGCATCGAAGCCGGCAAGGTCGATACGGAAACCTCGCTCATCTGGCGCCGGGAAATGATCGCCGGCGCCTATATTCCCATCTGGGTCGAGGCGGATCTTGGTGACCGCACGGTTCCGGCCGTCAGCTTTGCCATCAACAAGAACTACTACCGCTACGGCGATCGCGTGCCGTTTGATCTCCAGGCCCACCACATCGGCTGCGCCGAGGGCCCGCTTGGCCCCTGCATCGAATATCTCGAGAAGACCGTGGAGATGCTCGACAGCATGGGACGCCGCCGCGGGCCCATGCACGACCTGCTCGCCGCCGCACGCCTTGCGCAGCAGCGCTGCACCGAAAACCACAAGGCGTGAAGACACCCTCTGCACCCCAGGATGCCCCGCTTCTGGGCATCTTTCTCATTCTCATGGCCGTGGGCATCTGGGCAATGCACGATGCGGCGGCCAAGTGGTTCGCGGCGACCTATCCGGTCTTTGTCATCCTGTTCTGGCGCAGCCTCTTTGGCACCCTGCCGGTCTTTGCCCTGGCGAGCCGTCAGGGCGGTCTCCAGAAGATGCCCCTGCGCCTGCACCTCCTGTGCGCGCTGCGCGGCACGTTCGGGTTCTGCGCCTTCAGCAGTTTCGTCTTTGCGCTCCCCATGATGCCGCTGGCCGATGCCATCTCCGTGGGCATGTCGGCACCCATTTTCATCACGGCGGCGTCGGCCTTTGTGCTCAAGGAACATGTCGGCATCCATCGCTGGGGCGCCGTGCTCGTCGGGTTTGCAGCGGTGCTCTTCATCGTGCGCCCCGGCGGCCAGATTCCCTGGGAGGGCGCATCGCTGCTGCTCTTTTCCAACCTGATGTTCACCACCAGCATGCTGATGACGCGTTACCTCGGCCGGGTCGCAACCACGGCAACCATGTCGATCTACACCGCGCTTGCCTTTGCGATCCTCAGCGCCATTGCCGTCTCCTTTGTCTGGGTCACACCAAGCTGGGAGGACGCCATCGTCATGTCGGTGGTCGGGCTCATGGCCGGCTTTGCGCAATACGCCATGACGGCAGCCTTCCGCATGGCGCCTGCCTCGGTGCTTGCGCCGTTCGAATACACCGGCATCGTCTGGGGCGTGATTCTGGGCTTTGCCATCTGGGGTGAATGGCCCAGCCGTGATGTCGCGATCGGCGCAACCATCATCATCTTTGCCGGTCTCTATATCGTGCATCGTGAGCGTCTGGCCGCACGGCGCAAGGCGGCGACACCGTGAAACTGCCCGGCGGCGCCCTGGCCGGCATTCTGTGCATGCTGATCGCCGTCGGCCTCTGGACCAGCCATGATGCCGCCAGCAAGTGGCTGGCCGCGGGTTACCCCGTTCTGGTCGTGTTGTTCTGGCGCAACGTCTTTGCCCTGATTCCTGCCGGATTGCTTGTGGCGCGCGCCGGACGCCTCCAGCCCCTGCCGCCGCGCCTGCGCCTGATCTGCTGGCTGCGCGGGATTGGCGGCGGATTTGCCTATGGCACCTTTGTCTTTGCCCTGCCTTTGCTGCCTCTGGCCGATGCCGTTGCCGTGGGTCAGGTCGGGCCGATCCTGATCATTGTTCTCTCGGGCTGGCTTCTGAAGGAACGGCTTGACCACGCAAGCTGGATCGCCGTCCTCATCGCCTTTGCCGCCACGCTCTTCATCGTGCGGCCGGGCGGCGACATCCCGCTTCTGGCTGCCGTGCTCCTGCTGGGCGGCACCACGCTTTATGCCTTCATGATGGTACTGACCCGCCATATCGGCGCTCTGGTCGATGGCCCGACCCTCAACTGGCATACCAGCTGCGCCACCCTGGCCACCATGGCACTGGGGACACCCATCGCCTTTGCCTGGCCCGCGATGGCTGATCTCCCGCTTTTCCTGCTGGTCGGGTTGATCACGGGCCTGGCCAACTTCTTCATGATCCAGGCTTTCCGCCTGGCGCCCGCGCCAACCGTCGCACCCTTTGAATACAGCGCCGTCCTCTGGGCCGTTCTGCTGGGCCTGGTGATCTGGGGCGATGTGCCGAGCTGGAGTGTCATCGGTGGCGCCGGCGTTCTGGTCGCCAGCGGCGTGTTCCTCATGCGGCGCGAGAACATGGCCAGAAGAAAGATCCAACACGAGATTTGATCACCGCGACGGCGAAAGCGATCATACGCAAAGAGAAGGAGGATTCGCGCCATGACTTCACGTTCGACAGGCCGCCGGTTTACCGCTGACGACATCGCTACCGCCGAAAAGGTCATGTCGGTCAAGCACCGCAAGTCCGAGCGCGAGCAACTGGCCAAGACCCTGCATCTCCAGGTCGCGCGCGACCTCGCCCGCCGCGAGGTCGATCTGGGCAATGCGCTCAATCCAGCCTGCCAGTTCGAACCCTGCCTGCCAGGCACCCCGTTGCCGACCAGGGAGCGGTTCAGACCCTCGCGGGCACGCAGCCGCAAACTCCCGGAGCGTGACAACGACATTGCCTTTGCGCCCCTCACCGATCTCGGCGCCTGGCTGCGCACCGGCAAACTCTCGAGCGAACGCCTGACGCAAATCTACCTTGCCCGCCTCAAAGCCTTTGACGGGCAGCTCGAAGCGGTCGTCACGCTGATGGAACCACAGGCCCTGCGCCAGGCGCGCCGTGCCGACCGCGAGATTGCCGCCGGCACGTACCGCGGCCCGCTCCACGGCATACCCTGGGGCGCCAAGGACCTGCTCGACACCAAGGGCGTGAAGACGACCTGGGGTGCCGGACCCTATGCCGACCGTGTTCCGGGCAAGGACGCCGCCGTCGTCCGGCTGCTGGATGAAGCCGGTGCGGTCCTCATCGCAAAGCTCTCCCTGGGAGCCCTGGCGTTCGGTGAGACCTGGCATGGCGGCACGACACGCAATCCCTGGAATCTGGACGAGGGATCCTCGGGCTCCAGCGCAGGCTCGGGTGCCGCGGTCGCGGCAGGCTGTGTCGGGTTTGCGATCGGCTCGGAAACCCTGGGCTCGATCATCAGCCCGGCAGACCGTTGCGGCACCGTCGGCCTGCGGCCCACCTTCGGGCGCATTCCCCGCAGTGGCGCCATGGCGTTGTGCTGGTCCCTCGACAAGCTGGGGCCCATGACACGCGGTGTGCAAGACACGGCTCTGGTGCTCCACGCGCTTGACCGGTTTGATGCCTCCGACCCCGGTTCCCGGGATGTGCCGCTCGATTTCGATGCACGCGCTGAGATTTCCGGAACCGTGGTCGGTTATGACCCGGCATGGCTGACCTCGAAGGCGGATCGTGATGCGCTCAAGGCCCTGAAGAATCTGGGCTGCATCGTCAAAAGGATCAGGCTCCCCGATCTGCCCTACGACTCCCTCGAAACCATCCTGTTTGCCGAGGCCGCAGCCGCGTTCGAGGACTTCACCCTTTCGGGCCGCGATCGTGAACTGCCCGAACAGCACGATCATTCCTGGCCCAACGAATTCCGCCAGGCGCGGTTCATTTCTGCCGTGGAACTGGTCCAGGCAGACCGCCTGCGCCGGAAGGTGATGGAGGTCATGGCTGGCGTCATGGAGAAGGTTGACGTCCTCCTGGCACCCCAGGAAGGCAGCCCCCTGCTCACCATCACCAACTGCACCGGCCACCCAGCCATCGCCGTTCCCACCGGCTTTGCCTGGCGCGAAACCGAGGTCTATGCGCCCGCGCCCAAACGCAGCGCGACCACCCGGCTCCTGCCTCATTGTTCGGTGCTGTGGGGCCGCCTTTACGAGGACGGCAGGTTGATCCGGCTCGCCATGGCGCTGGAAAAGGCCATGGATGTGCGGGCATCGATGCGGCCGCCCCTGTTCGATGTCTGAGCAGGGCACTAATCCGCCGGAAACCATCACGGGGGGCTGCCAGTGCGGCGCGGTGCGCTACCAGCTGACCGCACCACCCAGCGAGGTTGTCCATTGCCATTGCTCGATCTGCCGGCGCGCCCATGGCGCCCTGTTTGCGACGGCAGGCGTCTACGACAAGGATGCGGTCATCATCGACAACGGTGAAGACCGTCTTCAGGCGTTCGAGAGCTCTCCGGGCAATGAGCGCCTGTTCTGTTCGCGCTGCGGCGGCCAGCTGTTTCTGATGGTCGGCCATTGGGAAACCAGCATGTTTGTCGTTCTGGGGTCGCTCGACGCCGGTCAGCATCCGGGCCATGACAGAGCGAACGAAAAGCATATCTTCTGGGAATCGAAGGTTGCTTGGTATGATCCCTGCGACGACCTGCCCAAAGTAAACGGAATCGGAACCTGACATGACAACATCAGCCATCACCGGCGGCTGCCAGTGCGGTGCGATCCGCTACGAGATTTCCGAACCGCTGCACGATGTTTCGCACTGCCATTGCTCCATGTGCCGCAAGGCCCATGGTTCGCTCTTTGTCAGTTTCGGGCGCGCAAGGCGCGACAGCCTTACCCTTTCGGGCGATCAGAGTCTTGCGGGCTATGAAAGCTCATCGGGCATGGTGCGTCAGTTCTGCAGGAGCTGTGGCGGTCAGATTCTGATCGCGAGTGAGGACGCTCCCGAGGTCTATTTCGTCGCCCTGGGCAGTCTGGACGCAGGCCAGTCGCCGGGGCACGCGACCAGCGAGGAAAAGCACATCTTCTGGGAATCCAAAGTCAGCTGGTACGACCCTGTCGATGATCTGCCCAAAGTTACCGGATACGGTGAATAGGATGGGCGCATCTCCGGATACCCCACTGTCGGGCGGGTGCCTCTGTGGCGCGGTACGCTTCCAGGTTAGCGCTCCAGCCGCTCACACCCATCACTGCCACTGCTCCATCTGCCGCAAGTGTCAGGGCGCGCTGTTCCCGACCTTTGCCTTCGTGAGCCGTTCGGACTTCACCGTCACGCAGGGCGCGGATCACCTGGCAACCTATGATTCCTCGCCGTCGCTGCACCGTCATTTCTGCCCGACCTGCGGCGCGCACATCTATGCAGACGCCGATGACGACCCCGACCATGTCGGGTTCTCGGCCGGAACCCTCGACGACAGCGCGGATCCCGGCCCCGACGGAGAGTTGTGCCATATCTTCTGGGATTCGCGTGTTACCTGGTATGAGCCCGATGACTCGCTCCCACGGTTCAAGGAGTTCGCAGGCTGACATGAGTACAACACCTCAGGAACCGATGGCCGGCGGCTGTCTGTGCGGGGCAGTGCGGTTCGAACTCACTGCGTCCGCACACGACGTCTACCATTGCCACTGCTCGATCTGCCGCAAGTTGCAGGGCGCGCTTTATCCGACCTATGGCGTGGTCGCGCGAACCGGCTTCCGGCTCATGAAGGGTGCCGACAACCTGACGACCTATGATTCATCAGACGTGGTTCACCGCCATTTCTGCAGGACCTGCGGCAGCCACGTGTTTGAGGACACCGACTATCAGCCCGAGAACGTATGGTTCAGTGTCGGCACGCTGGACGACGGGGCCGACCCCGGCGGACGGGCGACGACCGAGCGCCATATCTTCTGGGAGTCACGCACGGGCTGGTATGAACCTGGTGATGATCTTCCCAAGGTTATCGAATTTGGCGAATCCAAACCAACAACATGAAGGAAGTCACGGTATGAGCGATGTGATGAAGGGTAGCTGCATGTGCGGCAAGGTCCATTTCGAGGTGCGCGAGCCTGCCACGGACCTTTATCACTGCCATTGTGCCATGTGTCGCAAGATGCACGGTACGGCATTCGCCACCTATGCCGTCGCGCCCAGGGACAGCATGGTGTTCACCCAGGGTGCGGACAATCTGGCACGGTTCGATTCCTCGCCCGGTGTCAGCCGTTTTTTCTGCAAGACCTGCGGTTGTCAGATGACGATTGACGTTGCCGCACAGCCTGACGACCGCTGGTTCATGCCCGGCATCCTGGACGGTGCCGTGCATCCCGGGGCGGCCGACCGGGAACGCCACATCTTTGTCGGCTCCAAGCTCCCCTGGCTTCATCTCGATGAGAAGCTGCCCCAGTCCGAGGAAGCGTGAGCGCAATCGAGATTTTCCGTCTCGCCGATGCGCCCTTTGAGGCCTATGCCGGGCCACCGGGGCGCATCGATGTTGCCGATGTCATCACGACAGCCAACAGCACAACCATTGCCGCCGGATTCGTTGAGAGCGAGGGCGGTCCCTTCGCCTATCGCTGTGACTATGAGGCGGTCTGCATTCCCCTGGATGACACGATGACCTGGGAAGCTGGTCTGGGATCACGCGCAACCAGGGCAGGCGATGTCATCTGGATTCCCCGTGGTGGCCGCGCATCCTATGGCTCGACGGGAACGGCCCGGTTTGTCTACGCCACATTTCCCGTGAACTGGCCCGAGATCGTGGGTTGGACGGCTGGTGAGGACATCAAGGATCTAAGTTCCAACAGTGATCTGGGTGAACTCGCCGGTGTCAGCCTTTCATCTCCGACCGGTCCTGGTTTCTCCTGGGCGACAGCGCGGCGTTCAAACGGGGACACATTCGAGCATGCGGTCGTCACACGTCCGGGCATGGGAGCGGCCATGACCACCATGCTGCTGAAGACCGAAGCCGCGACAGGCTGGGATCTCGCCGCGGGCGAGGGTCTGGTTCTTGTTCTCGACGGCGTGGTGCGGTTTGGGGAAGGCATGACGGCGCAGAGCGGTGATCTGATCTGGAAGCCGATGGATGTGCCCCTGCGCATGGAAACCGCCGGGAAGGGCCTTTGCGTCTCGATTTCGGCGCGTCCCGCCGAGGAAGGCGATGTGCAGCGAACGCGAGCTCAAAACTAGGGCGGCTTCAATAGGACCCTAGATCAGCCGGGAAAACACCTTTCCGGCCGGATGATCGCCATGTGACTTGGTGTCATCGCGGAAGGGTGGATCCGACGTGCCGGGATCGGCATTGTAGGCTGCGGTGTCACCGATCAGGAGAAGGGCTGCAGCCCGGCGCCGGGTTTTGAGCGTGTTGGCCGGTGCGCCATGAATCGTGCGGTGATTGAAAACCAGGGCATCGCCCGGTTCCAGCGCCCACCAGAGCGCCTCGAACTGTGCCTCAAGTTGCTGAGGCGGCGGCATCGCCGTGCGGTTCCAGGTGAGCGGATGGTCATACCCAGCGTCAGGATCGAAATGACGAGGGCGGAACACAGGACCGCCGCGCGTGTGGGAACGGCGCAGGAAGACCAGCGTCGTGGCGCTGGGGATCGTGTCCAGGGCAGCCCAGAAGTTGAGGCATTGGTCACCGTCGATGCGCTGATAGGCGGCATCTTCATGCCAGGGACTCGCCACCTTCGAGCCGCCATCCTTCACGAAGAGGTTGGAGTAGTAGAGCGTCACGCCCGGCGAACCCATCAGGTCGCCCGCAAGGCGGGGTACGCCGCTCTGGTGCACAAACCAGTCGAAGCCCTCCAGGCGCTCGTGCATCTGGAAGTCATAATAGAAGAACCCGGACTTTCCGGGTTCACCGATCTTGTAGCCCAGCGGACCAGGCACTTCGGCGGACCGGTCAACGGCGTCGCGCAAGCGTTCCACTGGACCTTCATCCAGCACCCTGCGCAGGCAGACGACACCATCCCTTCGATAGGCATGGACGGCATCATCGGGCACGGATCCCTGGCCATCCAGCGTGAACGCCGGTGCAGGTTGGCAAGGTGACGGCCTCCGGTCGGCAGGAGTCACGTCATGAACAAGCTCGGTCACGGACTATCCAGGGATGGTTTCGGCCTCCGATCCTACCCGATTAACGCAATGTGGACACGGTCACATCGATTCTGCGAAGACCGGTTGACAAGTCTGGAAACATGCACAACATTAGTTTCAGTAATTTCTGAAATCACAGGTTTGACATGAAACTCAGCACATCCATGGAACGGTTCATCCTGCATTGGGGAGAAATGGGATCACGTTGGGGCGTCAGCCGTTCGGTGGCCCAGGTCCACGCCCTGCTCTACCTCACCAGCGAGCCGCTGCACGCCGACGAGATCACCGACACGCTCTCGATCGCGCGTTCCAATGTCAGCATGTGCCTGAAGGAACTCCAGGGCTGGGGCCTGATCAAGATGACCCATGTCATGGGCGATCGCCGCGATCATTTCCGGGCCGAGCAGGACGTCTGGGAAGTCATGACCCGCATCGTCGAGGGCCGCAAGGAGCGTGAATTCGATCCGCTCCTGATCACCCTGCAGCGTTGCCAGGAAGAGGCCCGTGCCGACAGCACGACGGATCCTGCCGTTGCCCAGAGGATCGGCGCCATGCACGACTTCGTGCATGACATGACAAGCTGGTACGACCAGGTGCGCAAGCTGCCCCGTCCCGTCATCACCAAGCTGATGACCATGGGAGCCAAGGTTGCACGGTTCGTGAGTTAGGGAGTGTTTTGCCATGTTCTTTCAAAATTTCCTGAAATTCCCGATGGACTTGCCTGCCGTCGGATTGCCTGCCCGCGCAGCGCAGCCGCAACAGGATCGCGCCACGACCTACCGTGCGCTGCTGGGTGAGCGGGCATGGATGAGACTCGATCCGGCAATCCGCGACCGATTCGCCTGCCGCGCTCGTGACCGCGCCTTCTATGGCGCCATGGGCCGGGTCGAACTGTCGGCCTCAAGCCGTGTTCTGGCGCTGCTGTCGCGGCTGTTCGGCTCGTCGCTCTTCCCGCGCACCGGCAGGGATATCGTCACCCTGATCGACGTCGAAGGCGCCACCGATGACGCTAGCGGAACCTGGAAACGGGTCTATCTGATGCCGGGTGGCCGCCGCTTCACCGTGAAGAGCGTCAAGCGTTTCGACGCCGATGAAGGCCTGCTGGAATGCCTGGGCCGGGGTTTCGTCATGAAGCTCGCCCTGCATGCCCGTCCCGACGCACTCCACTTCGTCAGCACCGGCTATCAATGGCGCTGCGGGCCCGTGCGCATCAACCTGCCTGACGTGATCTCGCCCGGCGCGACCCACGTCATCCACCGCGAACTGGGCGGTGGCCGGTTCCGTTTCACCCTCTGCGTCGATCATCCCCTGTTCGGCCGTCTGGTCTTTCAGGAAGGCGACTTTTTCGAAAAGGAGAACACGCCATGACCGCTGTCATGATCCTGGCCACGATCCAGGCTGTGATCGGAGCCTTCGACCTCTTCTTTCATCACGAGACGACGGAACGGCTGACCTGGAAGGCCTCCGCACGCCAGGAGCTCTGGCTGCATGCCGCACGCAATGGCCTTTATGCCGTGGTCTTTCTGGTGCTGGCCTGGTTCGAACCACGCGGGATCTGGGCCGTCGCCTTCGTCGCCGTGCTTGTGGCCGAAATCATCATCACCCTGACCGACTTTGTGGTCGAGGATCGCACACGGCAATTGCCGGAATCAGAACGCATCCTCCATACCATCCTGGCCGTCAGCTACGGCGCGTTCCTGGCATTGCTCACGCCCCACCTGATCGTCTGGTTCGGTCAGGCAAGCGCCCTTGTCGTGGTTGAACGCGGTATCTGGTCGGCCGTGATGACCCTCTTTGCCTTTGGTGTCGCGATCTGGTGTGTACGCGATGCCGTCCGTGCCCGTGCCGTCTCCTCCCCGGCCGGGCCGGCCTCGCCGCTCGTCAACCGGCACCTGGACGCCCCTCAACGGGTTCTGGTGACGGGCGGCACCGGTTTCATCGGCAAACGCCTGTGCCAGGCGCTGGTGGAGGCAGGACATGACGTCACGGTTCTGACTCGCGATCCCCGCAAGGCCCGCGACCTGCCGACACCGATCCGCATTGCCACCTCGCGCGCAGCATTCAGCGACGATACCGTGTTTGACGCTGTCATCAATCTGGCAGGCGCCAGTGTTGCCGGCGGCCGCTGGAGCGAGCGCCGCAAGGCTGTCTTGCGCGCAAGCCGGATCGACACGACGCGTGACGTCGTTGCCCTGATCGGAAGATTGCGAACCCGCCCCGAGGTCCTGGTGTCCGCCTCGGCCATCGGTTTTTACGGAACCGACAGCGAGAAGGCGATCACCGAGAACGATCGCGCCGAGCCAGGGTTCGCCCACGACATGTGCGCCGAACGCGAGGCCGAAGCGCGCAAGGCCAGCCGCTATGGCGTGCGTGTTGTCGAACTGCGCCTGAGCCTGGTTCTGGGGGCCCAGGGCGGGCCCTTGGGGGCCATGCTGCCGGCTTTCGAGTTCGGCGGCGGCGCCAGAATTGGCCACGGACGCCAGTGGATGTCGTGGGTCCATCTCGACGATGCGATTCGCGCCACGGCCTTTCTGATCGCTCGCAAGGATCTGCGCGGCCCGTTCAATGTCACGGCACCCCAGCCAGTTACCAATGCCGACTTCTCGGCTCGTCTGGCCGCGGCACTCAAACGCCCCTGCCTGCTGGAGATCCCGGCGCCGGTCATCCGGTTCCTGCTGGGCGAGATGGGCCAGGAACTGCTGCTGGCAAGCAAACGTGTGCTGCCGCAACGCCTGATCGATGCCGGTTTCGTGTTCGAACACGCCACCATCGACGCTGCCTTGACCGACATTCTGCATCCTGGCGGGTCCACTGAGGTGAAACCGCCGGAAAGGCTGGTGTTGCCTAGAGCTGCCTGATCAAGGCGTCTGCGTGGTCACGACAGAAGACTTCAAAACCTGTCGCCTTGCGCCCCAGTGCCTGTTCGACACCGTCGGTGACCAAAGCCAGTTCATCGCTGCTGATCCGGTCATAGAGCTGAAGCACCAGGTCGATGTACCAGTCCTCTTCGCCTTCGGCCCGCATCATGGCGCGGTACTCGTCACGCGGCACATCGCGATAGACAAACTCGCGCCCCGTCGCCGCAGACATCGTGTCGGCAAGTTCCTGGTAGGACAGTGCGGCGGGACCCGTGAGCTCATAGGCCTTGCCCTCATGACCTTCACCGGTCATTGCCGCAACGGCGACCGCTGCAATGTCTCGCGTATCGATCCAGCCGATCCGCCCTTCGCCGCCGGGCAGGTCAAGACGGCCTCCGGGCGCATATTCCAGCATCATCTGCATGAACCAGGTCGGACGCAGATGCGTCCAGGCCAGCCCGGATTCCTCCAACGCACGTTCCCGCAAACCGTGGCGGCGTGACAGGTCCGAGGCTGCATCAGGGTCAGCCGACATCGCGGACAACCGCACAATCTTTTCGACACCGGCTTCACGCGCGATCCCGACAAACCTTCGCATCTGCTCGACCGATTCCTCAGGATCGCTGGTCGCGACATAGAGCGCACGGATGCCCTCGACGGCAGACCTCAGCGCTTCGGCATTGTCCATGTCACCACGCAGAATCTCGACACCGGAGCGACGCAAGGCATCGACCTTGGGCTCGCTGCGCACCAATGCGCGCACGCCATGGCCGGCATCCAGCAGTTGCGTAACGACCTCGCGGCCCACACGGCCGTTGCCACCGATCACCAGAAATGTCTCGGGCATGCTCTCCCCCTTTGGAACGACAAAGCGCTATCATGGATGATTGGACACGATTGTGACGGGCAGCATCATGACGCGCAAGGAACTGACAACCCCGGCATGGGACGACCAGAACGGACCAACGGGTCCGGTCGACAACGCTGCCTTTCTTCCCGCAAGCGACGCGGGACCTGCCCGCCACGCCTTTCACGGCGTTCTGCAGCTTGCCGGTGGAAACCTCGCGAGCGCAGAACCCCGCCTTTCCCAGGCGTTTGTCCTGCCCGGAAGCCCCCTGCGGTTTCCCGCCGTCGACCTTGCCTTCACGTCATCCGACGGCGCCCTGATCCCCTTGCAACGCACGCTCCATCGCAAACCGGATCCACAGAGTTACTGGGACATCATGGTCGGCCCGGGACAAATCTGGTCCGAACCGGGTGACCAGGGCCGCAGCCGTGCGACCTTCCCGTTTCAGCTTTCCAACGAACACGAAAACGACAGCCATCACGGTCTCGCCTGCTTCCTCTTCGACGAGACCGGTGTCAGCAGCGTCATCGTCCAGAAGGTGACCGAGACGGAGCCTGATCACCTGCCCGAACAGTTCGACCTCTGGGGCAGGCTGACGGCAGAGTTCACGCGCACAGAACCTGCCACGGGAACACCCGCCCTTGGCGTACACACCTCCGAGCAATCAAGCCAACTGCCTGTTCAACCCATTGAAGCGCTTGCCGATCAGGTCGGAGACAGCCTCATCAAGGCGCTCTACGAAGGCACCGGCAGCGACACCGAAATCGTCAGCGGTCTCGTTCATGACGGCGTCATCTATGCCACGCCGGTACGGACGCGCCATGGCGACTTTCCCTACCCCCGCGCCATGCGGTTCGGCATGTGGTCGGCAACCAAGGCCGCCTTCGGCACGACCGCATTGCTCCGGCTGGCGCAGCACCTGGGGCCGGAGGTTGCCGACAAGCGCATCCGGGATGTCGTCGAGGTCACCGCCGGGCATGATGGCTGGGACAACGTCACGATCCGCGATTGCCTCAACATGGCAAGCGGCATCGGCACGGGTGGGCCGGTTGCCGAGCCGATCGACATCTATGCCGACAACCTGACCGAGCCGGAAAACGCCGATGCCGATCCCAACAGTGTCGCGAGTTACCGCGCCTATCAGGACTGGTATGCCGCACCGTCTCTTGCCGACAAGCTCGACTGCGCCTTTGCCTGCCCGTCCTACACCTGGGGTCCCGGTGAGATCGCCCGTTACCGTGACCAGGATCTCTTCATGGCAGGCGTCGCCATGGATGCGGTCTGGAAGCGGCACAACGGTCCCGATGCCGACCTCTTTTCCATGGTGGCCGAGGAGGTCTATGCCCCGATCGGCATTCACGGCATCGATATGAACCGCACCATCGAGGGCAACGGTTCCAGAGGAACGCCCCTGACCGCATTCGGGCTCTACATGAGTCTCGATGACGCCGCAAAACTTGGCCGGCTGTTGACCGACGGAGGCATGCACAACGGGAATCAGCTGCTTGAACTGACCCTGCTGGCCTCCTGTCTGGATGGCAGTTTTGACAAGGGCCTTCAGACAGGCGCCGCCACCGCCGAGGGCCGGGAAGTGACCTATCACCTGGCCTATTGGCAATTGCCCATGACAACCAGCGCGGGCCGCGACGTGCGCATCCCGTCCATGCGTGGTTATGGCGGCCAGATCATCCAGCCCCTGTGGAACGGGATCACCTGCTTCCGGTTCGGCCATGACCATCCAGACAAGCAGGAACGGTATGACGCACTGAAGCTGCCCCGCATCGCCGATGCCCTGCGACCGCTCTGACCATGGCCGAGCATCGTTATCTGACCACCCGTGAAGTCGCCGACCTTCTGCGCATCAAGGAACGCAAGGTCTATGAGCTCGTTTCGGACCATGCCATCCCGTTCTGCCGGGTGACCGGCAAGCTGCTGTTTCCGCGTGAGGTCATTACGGCCTGGGTTGATGCCAGCGCCGAATACAGCGGTGACCTGCAGGCCCTGAAGGACCTTCCGCCGGTTGTCGCGGGCAGTCACGACCCCCTGCTCGACTGGGCTCTGAGGGAATCGCGATCCGGTCTGGCCACGGTCTATGAGGGCAGTCTTGCCGGACTCGACAAGCTCGCCCAGGGCCAGGCGCAGGCGGCCGGTCTGCATGTCTTCGAGCCCGAGAACGGCGGCTGGAACCGCGTCCACCTGGCCCGAACACCCGGCCTCACGTCCGTTGTCCTGATTGAGTGGGCGCGCCGCCAGCAGGGGCTTGTGGTGGCTACGGGCAATCCTCTGGATATCGGTGGCGTCGCTGACCTTGCCGGGCGCCGCGTCATCCCGCGCCAGGCCGCCGCGGGCAGCCAGGTTCTTCTGGAGCATCTGATGGAGAAGGCAGAGGTGGCCGGTTCGGTCGCGCTCCTCGAAACGCCGGCCAGCAACGAAACCGATATTGCCCATGCCATCGCGTCAGGAAAGGCCGACGCAGGTCTGGCCATCGAATCGGTCGCACGCCAGTTCGGGCTTGGCTTTGTGCCTCTGGTGCGTGAACGGTTTGATCTCGCAGTCTGGCGGCGTGCCTATTTCGAACCGCCGATCCAGAACCTGCTCGCCTTCGCCCGCACCGAACGTTTTGCCGAACGTGCCGCCGAGATGGGCGGTTATGACATTGCCGGACTTGGCACCGTCCAGTTCAATGGTGCCCGTTAGTCCCTTCCCGTTCGATCACTTCGCATTCGGAAAGAAGAGCTGCTGGCCGTCCAGTTGGTAGGATCCGATGGCGTCCTGACCTTCATCGGAACGCAGCCAGTCGATGAACGCCTGACCTTCCTCGGCCTTCACGTGAGCGAAACGCTCGGGATTGACCAGAATGACGCCGTACTGGTTGAACAGCCTCGCGTCACCCTCCACGGCAATCACCAGGTCGCCCTTGTTGGCGAAGGCGAGCCAGGTTGCGCGATCCGTCAGCGCATAGGCGCCCATGGCCGAGGCTGTGTTGAGCGTGGCACCCATGCCCGAGCCGGTTTCGAGATACCAGTCCCCGCTGGAGCCGGCGGGATCGATACCGGCTTCCTGCCAGAGTGCCTGTTCCTTCTTGTGCGTTCCGGAGTCATCGCCCCGTGACGCGAAGGTCGACCCGGACTCCGCGATCATGGCAAGCGCATCGGACGCATCGGTCATGCCCGCGATCCCGGCTGGATCGCCGGACGGGCCCACGATGACAAAGTCGTTGTACATCAGGTCAAAGCGTTCCACGCCCAGGCCCTCTTCAACAAACGCCTCTTCGGCAGACTGTGCGTGAACCAGAAGAACGTCACCATCGCCGTTGGCCGCGTTTTTGATCGCCTGCCCGGTGCCCACAGCAACGACCCGCACCTCGATGCCCGACGTCTCCGTGAAGACCGGCAGGATGTGGTCAAACAGGCCGGAATTCTGGGTCGATGTCGTCGACTGCACGATGATGAAGGTCTCATCTGCCCTGGCCGGCGCCATAAGCAGAATGATGCTCAGAATCAGGCCTGCCAGAACAGTGGAGAGGAATCGTTTCGTCATGGTGTTTCCTTCTTGTTGAGGAATTTCAGAGCACGAGACGGCCGGCGATAAAGGCACGCGCTCTGGCCGATGCCGGGTCGTTGAAGAATGTGTCTGCCGAAACCGGCGCTTCGACCTGGCCGGCATGCATGAACGCGATCCGGTCCGCCAGACGCTGCGCCTGCGCTGGATCATGGGTCACCAGCAGAATGCGCATCCCGGTTTTGGCAGAGCGAACGATCAGCTCCTCGATCGCCAGGGTTGAAACCGGGTCCAGATTGGCGGTCGGTTCATCCAGCAGCAGTGCCTGGGGCTCCGGCGCGAGGGCGCGCACGAGCGCGAGTCTCTGCTGTTCGCCGCCAGAGAGAACGCGGGCGGGTGACGCCGCAAGGTGTTCCAGACCGCCGCTCGCCAAAGCCTCCAGCGCACGGTCGTGGCGCTGCGCACGCGGAATGCCTGCAACCTTCAGGGCAAAGGCAACATTGGCAAGCCCCGTGCGGCGCAACATGACCGGGCGATGGAACACCAGCCCGACACGGCTGGCCCGCATGCGGTCCGGCACCGTGCCGGCCCAGGTTACCGCGCCCTGGTCAGGCGCGATCAATCCGGCGAGCAGGCGCAGCAGCAGGCTCTTGCCCGCACCGTTGGGGCCCATCAGGGCCGTGACGCCGGGTTGATCAAGCGCCAGATTGGCGCTATCGACAAGCCTGCGGCCGTCACGCGCGACCACAAGGTCACGACCGCACACCGGCAGGACCTCGGCGCCCGCAAGACTACCGGTCGTGGTCAAGACAGTTCCATCGTCAGGCATGGGCACGTCCAGCCACACCCATACGCAGAAGCCCCGCCAGGGCATTGACGCCCAGCACGATCACCAGCAGCACGATGCCAAGGCCCAGGGCGAGGTCGAGCGCGCCCTTGGACGTTTCCAGGGCAATCGCGGTGGTCATCACGCGGGTGACATGATCGATGTTGCCGCCCACCATGATAACGGCGCCGACCTCGGAAACAGCGCGCCCGAAGCCCGCCAGCAGCACCGTAAAGAGGCCAACGCGCGCTTCCCACAGCAGGGTTGCAATCATGCCGGAACGGCCGATGCCGAAGGCTCGGAGCTGCTCGTCGTAATCGCCATGGAGGTCTTCGATGGCCTGACGTGTCAGCGCGGCAATGATGGGCGCAACCAGCACGGTCTGGGCAATCACCATGGCCGAAGGTGTGTAGAGCAAACCCCAATCGCCAAGCGGCCCGGCGCGCGACAGCATCAGATAGACCGCAAGGCCCGCAACGACAGGCGGTAAGCCCATCATGGCGTTCATCACGGCGATGACCACGGCACGTCCGGGAAACCGTGTGACGGAAACCGCCGCACCGGCCGGAAGGCCGATCAGCCCCGCCAGAATCACGGCCGACAGGCTGACCTGCAGCGACAACACAACAATTTCGAGCAGATCGGGATCAAATCCGACAATCAGCCGAAACGCTTGCGCAAAGGCGCCCGAGAGATCGTCCATGTTGGGCTCCTGAAGACACTCGATTTCTTCATTTTGGTGCGATTTGTCCAGGTGAGGCGATATTTACAGAATCAATGCCTAGTTATGCTTAAGAATGCGCTGTGAAGGTGCATCGCTAATAAAGAAAGTAATTGATTGAATATTTGGATCATCTCCGCACATAGGAAACAAGCCCCGACGCAACAACGGAGGATGCCATGCGTGACTGCACCAGCTTCTACATCGACGGCACCTGGACACGACCAATCGATGCCAATCTCCTTGATGTCATCAACCCTGCAACCGAACAGAACGTCGGCACGATCAGTCTTGGTGGTCACGCCGATGTCGACAAGGCGGTCGCCGCCGCACGTCGTGCCTTTGCCTCGTTCTCCCGGACCAGTACGCAGGAGCGCCTTGATCTGCTCGACAGGGTGATCGCTGGCTACAAGAACCGCCTGCCTGACCTTGCTGATACCATCACCGCCGAAATGGGCGCCCCGGTCACACTCGCCAACAGGGCCCATGCCCCTTCCGGGCTTGGTCATTTCATGCAGGCCCGCGAGACACTCGAACGGTTCGAGTTTGAAGAGCAGGCGAGCGCGACCAGCCGCGTGTTCCGCGAACCCATCGGGGTCTGCGCCTTCATCACACCCTGGAACTGGCCCATGAACCAGATAGCAGCCAAGCTCGGCCCGGCTCTCGCGGTGGGCTGCACGGTGGTTCACAAGCCATCCGAAATTGCACCGCTTTCCGCCCACATTCTGGCCGAGATCCTTGACGAGGCCGGTGTGCCCGCCGGGGTCTACAACCTGGTTGACGGCGACGGCCCAACGGTCGGAGCCTACCTCGCCAGCCATGAGGGTATCGACATGGTCTCCTTCACCGGCTCGACGCGGGCCGGCATCGAGGTTGCCAGGAACGCTGCCCCGACCATCAAACGCGTCGCCCAGGAGCTGGGCGGCAAAGGTGCCAACATCATCCTCGATGACGCCGACTTCGATGCTGCCGTCAAACGCGGCGTGCAGGCGTGCATGAACAACACGGGACAGTCCTGCAACGCACCAACGCGCATGCTGGTTCAGAAGGACCGTATGAACGATGCCATGGAGTTCGCCGGTACCGTTGCCAAGGCATTAACCGTGGGTGATCCGACGTCGGAGGCAACCACGATCGGCCCGATTGCCTTTGACAGCCAGTACAGCAAGGTCGTCGATCTGATCCGTACCGGCGTCGAGGAAGGCGCAACGCTGGTCACTGGCGGGCCTGATCGCCCTGAAGGTGTGAATGCCGGTTATTATGTCAAGCCGACCGTGTTCGGCGATGTCACCCGCGACATGACGATTGCACGCGAAGAGATCTTCGGCCCGGTGCTTTCCATTATGGCCTATACCAATGAGGATGACGCGATCGAGATCGCCAACGACACCGTCTATGGCCTCTCGAACTACGTGCAGGGCGAAATCGGCCATGCCCGCAAGGTCGCTGCCAGGCTGAGGAGCGGCATGGTGCATCTCAACGGTGCCGGGGTCGATCAGGCTGCCCCGTTCGGCGGTTACAAGATGTCGGGCAACGGTCGCGAGTTCGCGCGATACGGTTTCGAGGACTTTCTCGAGACCAAGGCTGTCATGGGCTACGAAGCGTCCTGATCAGGCAATCTCAGAAAGAACGCAGGAGCCGCCTTTCCACAAAAGGCGGCTCCTCTTTTCGTTCAGGAGTCCGGCGCCGGATCTTCCGTCGCGGAAGTGCCGAAAAGCTCGGCTTCCAGCTGCTTTTCCAGGACCTTGAGGTCCTCGGGCGCCTGCATGCCGAAGGCGCGCGTTTCGTTCAGCAATTCACGCAAGCGTTCGTAAAGTTCCATGCGGTCTTCGGACTCATCGTTGACCCTCTCCAGCATGATCGCAAATTCGGCTTTCAGATCTTCGAAGGCCATGGCCTCACTCCCTGTTGCCTGTTCTGCACATTGGGCTTAGCGCGCCTGCTTGCAAGGGATCAGGGGACAGCGCGCCCACCGGATGCGTCGATGATGCTGCCGGTCACGTACGACGCCTCGTCGGACATCAGCCAGACGATGGCATGGGCAATCTCGCGCGCCTTGCCAATGCGCCCCATGGGCATGGTTTTGACGACCTCCTTGAGCCAGTCGGCATCGGCATCGGCCAGCATTTCGGTTTCCGTGACACCGGGACGCACCGCGTTGACGCGGATGCCGTCGCCACCGGCTTCGCGCGCAAGCCCCGTGGTGATGACATCCACGGCACCCTTGGACGCGGCATAGTCGATGAACGCATTGACGCCGCCGGTGCGCGCGGCAGCCGAGGAGACATTGACGATCGACCCGCCCTTGCCGCCATGGCGGATTGCCATGCGCCGCACCGCTGCCTGCGAACAATAGAACACACCAAAGACATTGACCGCGAAGGTGTCGACCAGGTCCTGGGGCAGCGTGTCTTCGATCCGCGCATGGGTCTTGCCGATCCCGGCATTGTTGATCAGCGCATCGAGTGTTCCCAGGTCACGGTCGATAGCGGCGAACATAGCCTCGACCTGGTCGACCTGCGAAACATCGGCCTGCACCACCATGGCGCGCTGGCCCGCCTGCTCCACCGCAGCGACGACCTCGGCCGCCTTGTCGGCGTTGGCCGTGTAATTGACCGCGACGTCATAACCCATACCCGCCGCCAACAGGGCGACCTCCCGGCCGATCCCCCGGCTACCGCCGGTCACCAACACAATCTTCGACATCCGATCTCTCCCGTTGTTTTCGGATCAGTTCGACTGACCGCGAAAGGGTTTGCGACACTCTCAATCCTGCTGCACCTCATCAAGGGCAAGTGCGGTCAGTGCCGCAGCAAACGCCATCCCGGCCATGATGGCCAGAACCACGGCTTCACCGGCCATCTGCGCAATCAGCCCGAACACACCGCCAGCCAGCAGCAGAGCACCGATCACGGTATTCGACAAAGCGGTATAGGCCGCCCTGGTGTCCTCGTTGGCCATGTCGACAATATGGGTCGATCGGCCCAGACGCACGCCCTGGTAAGCAACCACCAGGACAAACAACAGGACGGGCATCACCCAACCCTTGTTGAGCGACACACCGGTCAGGCCCAACAGTGCGGCAAGACTCAGGGCCAGCCCGCCCACAAGTCCCGACAATGCGAGAACCTTGCGGCTGGAGCGGTCCGACAACCGGCCCCAGATATAGGCGCTCGAGATTGCGGCAAGGCTGGAGGCAACGACGAACAGGCCCAGTTCGCCCAGCCCGCCGGAGCCCTCACGTCCCGCCATGGCCAGCAGGAAGGGCGGCGAAAGAGCGGTCGAAACCAGCAGGGCGCGTGTCAGGATGAAGAGCTGCA
>CALIUG010000193.1 GCA_938048755.1 uncultured Alphaproteobacteria bacterium | reverse complement strand
TCTCGCCCTGCGACAATCGATCCTCGGCCTCCCGCAGAAAGCCAATGATCTGCTCAGGCGTATATCTCTTCCGGCTCATCTCTTCCTCCTCCCGTGGAGTTCAGATTAGCCGGACTCGCTCATTCAGCATGGACCAGTTTTGGGGGAGCAGGTCAAGGTGGGATACTCACTTCCACCGTGACGACACTGGTATAGGCAGTCGGTGTTCCAACCGCCGCAGCAAGATCGTCCTCGTCCCAGAAGACCAGCATCTGGGCATTGTTGGTTCCCCCGGCACAGGCCTGATCGTCGCCGGTTGTCATGAATGTGGTCGGAGACCCATAGGTGAGCTGGGTTCCGTTGTTGACGGTAATGTTGCTGCCAAGATCGCTAGCCCAGTAGACCGAATAAGGAACCGTGTTGCCTCCGGAATCCAGGACGAACGACCCCTGGTCGGATGTCACGGTCACGTCGTAACTTGACGCTCCGCCAAAGGTCGCCCGGTTGTTGGTCCAGACACAAACACTGGTGTCGCGGTTGAACTCGTTACCGACGAAGTCCCAGGTTCCATCATCAAAACTGGTCTTGAGCCTTGTGAAGTTCATCAACTCGTTCAGGGTGATGGTTACCGTGGCGCTGGCATCGGTCTTGTTGATCCCGCCGCCGGGTGGGTCAGCGGTCACCGTGAAGGTGCCGGTGTAAACGCCGGCGGGAGCGTGATCGATATTATTGCGCTGAATACGGATGCGCATTCTCTGGCCGCCTGAGCTCGACCCGGAATTGTCGCAGGTGCTGAACGTCGCCTCGTTCAGCGGCGTGAAGGACGCGGCGCTTCCAGGTGTCATCGTAACCCAACTGCCGCCAGACGCTTCACGGTACTGCACCACAAACGGGATCGTGCCGCCTGAGCCCGAGGCTTCGAGTGCTCCGCCCGCACCGGTGCCTGTGATCGTGATATCGACCATCTCGGATCCGACCGGCACGTTCGAAAGTGCGCAATTCCTGCGCTGTGCACTGTTCGTGTTGTTGTTGCCGCTCCAGGTCACGGTGAATGTGTCATCCGCGCCCGAGACATCCGCACAGAGCGTCGTGTTGGGATCAAGACCGTTGCACTGGGAATTGGCCGCATGGACCGGGCCCTGAAAACTGCCGAACGCAAAGCAGGCTCCGAAAAGCCCGCCCAGTGCGATTGATTGAACCGTTTTCATGATCTCGGCAGTTATCCCTGTTAGAGCTAGGCTACCGCATGCCCTGAAGGCATACGCCGCGCTTCTGCCATACTCCTCAAAACACAATGGCTCCGGTTGCCACTACGACCACCGGAGCCATTGGCATGCACCTGGAAGCGCAATCAGGGGACCGACGAAATCTCGACCGTCATGACCGCGTCATAGGCTGTCGCGCTCGCGGGAGCAGCAGCCAGGTCGGCTTCGGCGATATCCACGATGATCGTGGAGTTGTCACCGCCACCGCAGGTCGGTGTGGTGGCCGATGCCAGCGTGAAGGTCGTCGGCGTATTGTAAGGGATGTTCGTGCCTGTGGTCTGACCGGTCGAGGTCGCCCACGCCACGGTATAGTCGATGGTATCGGCGCCCTGCTGCAGCACCATGCTGCCATTGTCGGTTGTCAGATTGATCCGGTACTGACCGGGATCACCATCGTTCGACCAGGCGCACAGATCATCGGTGACCTGCTCATCGCCCGTCGCATCCCACGTACCAAAGGCCATGGTCGACGAGAGATTGAGAATTGAAACCCGCTCGGGAATCGTGATCGACACCGTGGTGTCCAGACTCTGTGGCGACGTGCCGGTTGCAGCCAGAGCCATCGGCGCGGCAGCAACAAGCGCCAGGCCGGCAACGCTACCCAGCAGTTTCGCACGTGAACTTTCAAAAACCTTCAACATTGTTTCGCCCCCTTGACGAGTTGATCGCTTGGAAGCTGCCTGGGCATTTCTTTGCCACACCACCATCCGTGATGCGTTCGGCAACCGTCTGACCCCAAGATGGGCTCCCTTCTCCTTCGGTGCACTTCGCAGTGCCAGCATGACTCAGTAAAATTACAGACTGAGAAGATGGCCGAAGCGAACGTTGCGGAAAATGTAATGATTTGCGAACAATCGGCAACCAACAGAAGGTTGAGACAGCACAAAGGAATGCCTTGTGTGATATTCATCACCCTCTGGCGATGCCGTGTTCATGAAGGGTCACAATTGGTCTCGTGTTCCTGAAATGAGACAAGCCCGGAATCGAACTAAGGTGGCGGCGCATCTTTTTGATACACATTCACCTTCGAAGTCAGCCTTTGATCAGGATCATTCACAGCCCGAAACACTCTCATTGATTGTGTTACTAAAGATCAGAAATACTTTGTCTAGGAGCCAGGCCCAATCACGATCATGATTTGCCGCAACTTCCGGCTTCAGGCGGACTTGATGTCCATTTCGCTTTCTCGTGCTGGTCATTTTGTCGAAATAGCTTCCTCAGGGCTCACACCCTGTGCGGCGTCCTGCAAACTGCCCTACCGGAGCACCGCCGAAAGCCAGTCCCCGACCACGATTACCCCTGAAATGATCCAGGGCGGGGCGAGGTCATCTAACGACCAGCAGAAGGCCCAGCGTACTCGGGCGGATCTCAATCGGTCTGGGAAATCGCAGATTTCAGCGCGGACACCGGAGCAAGGCGGAAGGCACCATCGATGGCGCTCTGCACGACGTGCTGAACGTAATAGGAAGACAGGGCTTCGCTCACAGGTCCGCGCGGCTTGTAGAGTTCGTCCAGATCTCCGGACGCCCGCGGCTTTCCCACGTCGGTCGTCACGTCAGCCGTCCGAAGCGCCTGAGGACGGCAGGACAAAGATCTGGCCTGGATAGATCAGGTCAGGATCGGCGATCTGGTTGCTGTTGGCCTCGAAAATCTGCGTGAACAGTGTTCCTTCGCCATAAACCCTGCGTGCGATAACCCAGAGATTGTTGCCGGGCTGAATGACGATGACAGGCTCATCGGTCGTGGGCATCGTGAAGGCAGCCTGCTGAAACGGCGTTTCAAGCCGGGCCGACACATCCCCTGCATCATCAACCTGATCGACGCGCAGATCGTACTGTCCCTCAGCCAGCGCGTCCTCGAGCGTCAGTTGCCATGCTCCGTTCTCGTCAGCCGTCGCCTGCCCGGCAGGTTCACCATCCACATACGGCACCACGGTCGCTCCGGGCTCGGCCTGGCCCGAAAGCGTGACATTCCCGTCCGTGTCATAGGAAAGGCTGTCGAGAGTCAGATCACCACCGCCGGAGATACCAACCCCGTCCCCGGGAGCCTGAAGCACATCGACATCCCCGGTCCCGTCCCGCGGCACGATCACGGCAAGGACCTCATCACCGGACATAGCGGCTCCCGGATCAGCAAGGGTCTCATCGACCGCACTGGCGGCATCGGCCACGCTCATGCTGTCGGCATCACCGCCCTGGCTCAGCCCAAGGCTCGCGTCATCCCCGGAACCTGAAGCGGCATTGCCAAGGCTGAACCCGCCGCTGGTCTCTTCGTCCTCTTCAACGGATGCCACAGCGGTCTCGCCGGCGTCAGGGTCGGGCACGGACATGACCACCGCGACATTCGACTCCAGGCGTTTTCCATCATCGCCCTGGGCAGTAACCCACAGTTCGTGGTCGCCCGGTGCCAGGGGCTCATCAAGAATCGCGACCCAAGCGCCGCTATTGTCGGTTACGACTTCGGCAAGCGCACCGTCATGCGACATGATCGTGACGGTCGCACCAGGCTCGGCACGTCCCGCGATCACGGCATCACCATTGGGCTCCACGCGTACAATGTCGAAACTGGGCAGGGGCACAATGTCGTCGGCCTCGTCCTGACCCTGCACCGTGCCATCCTCGGCCGTCCCGGAAGCGTCGACCGGTTCACCCTCGGCATTCCCGGACTCGTGCACATCTTCGGTGGCTGCACCGTTCCCGGCATCAAGTTCCACGCTCGCGGTTGCCTGTGTCGGTTCGCTTTCGGTACCGACCACGGCTTCGCGATCGCCCGTCATCATCAGGACGACGACCAGTATGAGAATGCAAAAGACGGCTCCCGCCGCGATGACCTGTTTCACGTCCCGTATTCCACCCGCTGCCAGCATGTTCTTCTAACATAGTTACACGCAGGCACGACAGCCGATCCGACGGTCACGGCTGTGGCAGCTCCACCAGCAGGGTTGCGCCCCCTTCCCCATGCACGCTGTCATGCCCGCGAATCAGAACTTCGGTGATCCCGGCATCGATCGCCACACCCGAAAGGCTGCGCGTGAACGGCTGTTCGTTGACATGGGGATGGGCCAGCACCCGGCTTGCCAGAACCGTCCCGTCCGGTGCCGCCACATCCCAACGGTCGGCATAATGCTCCCAGCCTTCATCCTCATGAAGCAGGGTCACGTGGAACGCATAGACGCCGGTCGCGGTTTGCTCTACCTCGACATAGACAACATCGGCCTCTCCCGCACGTGCAGCTTGCGAAATCAGCGCGAGCGCGAGAACACCCCCTTTGAGAAATCCCGGTATAATCCTCTCCATCATGTCCTATCCCGCCTCCATCTGCGTCTTCTGTGGTTCCAGCATGGGCCACGATTCCGGCAACCGTCAGGCCGCCCATGATCTTGGTACCATGATAGCAGAGGCCGGCTCGCATCTGATCTATGGCGGCGGTCACGTTGGCTTGATGGGCGTGGTCGCTGACGCTGCCCTTGCCGCCGGCGGAAAGGTCACCGGCATCATACCGGCACACCTGCGGTATGCCGAAGATGAACACCCCGGCCTGACCGAACTGATCGAAGTGGAGTCCATGTTCGTGCGCAAGCGCCTGATGGTCGAACGCTCGGACGCCTTCATCGCCCTGCCTGGCGGCCTTGGCACCATTGACGAGGTGCTTGATGTCATCACGCTGGCGCAGCTCGGCCAGCACACCAAACCCATGATCCTCATCAACCTGAAGGACTACTGGCGCCCCTTCGGCACCCTGCTCGATCACGTCATCGACGGCGGATATGCCCACCAGGCCGTGCGTGAGCTCTTTACCCTGGTCCCCGATCTGGATGGCGCGATGGACGCGCTCAGGACAAAGGACTGAACTTGCACGCTGCGGCATGCGCGTTATGTTGCGCCGCAACACGCCAGCACAGGAAAACGGAGCGGAAACATGGCCAAGATCAAGGTGAAGAACCCGGTCGTCGAACTCGACGGCGACGAAATGACACGCATCATCTGGGCCTTCATCAAGGAGCGCCTGATCCTCCCCTATCTCGATATCGACCTGAAGTACTATGATCTGGGCATCGAGAAGCGTGACGAAACCGACGATCAGATCACCATCGATGCGGCCAACGCGATCAAGGAACATGGTGTCGGGGTCAAATGCGCTACCATCACGCCCGATGAAGACCGGGTCGAGGAATTCGGCCTCAAGAAGATGTGGCGTTCGCCCAACGGCACCATCCGCAACATCCTGGGCGGCACCGTGTTCCGCCAGCCGATAATCTGTTCAAACGTGCCGCGTCTGGTGCCGGGCTGGACCAAACCCATCGTCATCGGCCGTCATGCCTTTGGTGATCAGTACCGCGCCACCGACTTTGTCGTGCCCGGCGCCGGCAAGCTCACCGTCACCTTCCAGCCCGCCGATGGTTCCGACCCGATCGAGCGTGAAGTCTTCGACTTCCCCGGCGGCGGTGTGGCCATGACGATGTACAACCTTGATAACTCGATCCGCGGCTTTGCCCGCGCCTGCCTCAACTACGGTCTGAACCTGGGCTGGCCCGTCTATCTCTCGACCAAGAACACGATCCTCAAAGCCTATGACGGCCGCTTCAAGGACCTGTTCCAGGAAGTCTTCGACGCCGAATTTGCCGACAAGTTCGCTTCTGCCGGCATCACCTATGAACACCGCCTGATCGACGACATGGTCGCTGCCGCCCTGAAATGGGAAGGCGGCTTTGTCTGGGCCTGCAAGAACTACGATGGTGACGTTCAGTCCGATACCGTGGCGCAAGGCTTTGGTTCCCTGGGCCTGATGACCTCGGTCCTGATGACGCCCGATGGCGGCACCGTGGAAGCCGAAGCAGCCCACGGCACGGTCACGCGCCACTATCGTGAGCATCAGAAAGGCAACGAGACCTCGACCAACCCCATCGCCTCAATCTTCGCCTGGACCCGTGGCCTGAAGTCACGCGGCGAGTTCGACGGCACATCCGATGTCGTCACGTTCGCCGAGACTCTCGAAAAGGTCTGCGTCGACACGGTCGAAGGCGGCGACATGACCAAGGACCTTGCCCTGCTCATCGGTCGCGACCAGCCCTGGCTCACCACCAACCAGTTCCTGGCCAAACTGGACGAGGGCCTGCAGGCCAAACTCACCTGAACCAGCCAGATCGAGGCACCCGTCATGAGCGCGTACCCTTCCTTCGGTCCCAATGCCCGCAGCCGACAGATCACCGCAGGGGACGTCTCCATGCGGGTCATCGATCAGGGAACCGGCCCTGACATCGTCTTCATTCCCGGCGGTGATGCTCCGGCCGAGAGCAACCTGCATCTGATCAATGAACTTTCGGATTCGTTTCACTGCATCACCTATGATCCTCGCGGCATTCCAGGGACCGAGTCACCCGCTGGCCCCTGGACCATGGGCGATTTTGCCGCCGATTGCGCAGCCCTGATCGATACCATCTGTGATGGGCCGGTTGTTGTCACAGGCCTTTCAATGGGCGGCCTCATCACCCAGCAGGTCGCCATCGACTTCCCTGACAAGGTCAGCCTTGCCATTCCCATGGGCACCGCTGCCTACATCGATGGCTTTACCCGTGACTGGATGGAAGCCGAGATTCGCCTGCGCCGCGAAGGTGTGGAACTACCCAACTATTTCCTGGCGGTTCACTACGCCGTCTACGCCTATCCTGCGAAGGCCCTGCACGACCCTGAGCTCTGGGCCCAGATCAAGGAGGCCTACACGGCCCGTTTCGGCGGGCGCAAACCCCAGGACACGATCGACCAGTGGCAGGCCTGTCTTGATTTCGACTGTCGTCCCGGCCTGCCAGACTGTCCTGTGCCGTTTCACGTCGTCTCGTTTTCCGAAGACGTCCAGACCGCGCCATCCATGTGCAAGGTCGTGTCGGACCTCGCAAAGGACGGTACCTTCTACGAGCTTCCCGGACTCGGACATGTCTCCAAGATGCGTCACCGCCCTGACGTGATCGCCAACCAGCTCCGCGAGATCGTGACGACAGTGCTCGGCTGAAATTGACCCGCGCACAACGACACCTTCTCAAATCCGTAGGCTAGTTGTGACCTGTCAACAGGTTGTCCTTCTGGCGTGACAACCAGTCACCCAGATCGGCATGGCCCCAGAGTTCGATGATTCGCCCTTCTGCCAGCCTGAAGATCACGGTGCCGTGGTAATCGAGCTTCTGGCCGCAGGGCTCGAGACCTTCATAGGGAGCCTGCAGCGTTCCGGTTCCATGGTAACGCATGGCCGCCATATGACCGTCGATCAGCAGATGTACGATCTCGTGGCGTAGGTCCGGAAACGCTTCCTGAAAGGAAACCATGAACCCGTCTCGCAAGCCCTCCGCGCCGACATAGTTCTGATCGCCATGGAATACGACCTTGGGGTGAAAGAAGTCGTGAAATCGGTCCAGCCGGCGCTCATTCCACAGGCTGTCGATCAGATCATGAAAGAGCTGTTCGTGATGCTCACGCGATGGCGCCATGGTCACTCACTCCCTCAACCAGCTTGTTCTTGGATAGCCTGCTCCACTGCTGCCAGCGCCTGCGCCGCTTGGGCGATCTCGGGCCCGCCACCCTGGG
>CALIUG010000192.1 GCA_938048755.1 uncultured Alphaproteobacteria bacterium | reverse complement strand
TAGATCAATCCGGCCATGTCTCGGTAGGCCAATCGCGTGAGGTGTGGATCACCCGGACAATCACGACGGTTTCCTCGCCGGCGGTTTTGGCGATTGCCTAGGCGAGAATGTAAGGCAAACCCGTCACTGATTTTTCGTACGTGCCGGTTACCCGACCGGGACGACCTGTTGGCATGTCTCCGAGGGCGGCGGCCGTCCTGTCAATGGCATCTGCGACCCGATGGGCCGCCGAGAGGTTGTCGGATGCAATATAGGTGACCTGGTTGGCAAGGTCCGTTAGCGCATACCTGGACCAGCGTACTGGTCGGCGAGTCAATCCCGTCCGCCTGACGCAACCGCAATCGTGCGCCGCACGGACGCCATGGCATCTTCATGACTCACCGTCCGACCGGCTTCCACATCCGCAAGCCCGCGTTCGATGCCTTCGATAATTGCCAATTCGCGGTCTACGTAGGCCTCCACTGCTTCTGCCGCCAGGAACGACCGACTGCGCCGGGTTCCGTCAGCCAATTTTCCCAACTTCGCTTTCAACTGTGGGTCAAGCCGGATTGTCATCGTGGTGCTGTTGGTCATGATGCAATCTCGCTCAAATATGTTCTGAACACATACACCATTTTTGGACTTTCAGAAAGATTGGAGTGGTCACCGAAAGCGGCATCGGTTCGACAATCTTGGCCTTCACTGAGACGGCGGGTCCATGATTCAAGGATCTGTCTGGTCGCACGGACTGAAAGATTGCCTTGCCACTACCAAGGTTCAAAGCAATATATCTATGAGAACAAAAGAGGCACATTCAACACCAATCCCGACCCATTTTTTCGTTGCCGTGCCACGCCCACATCTTGCGACTGCCGCACCCCTCCACCACAACCCCTACTGTGCATGGGGTTGAACCGGAAAAACACGGAGAGTCCCCCTCCCCGCCATGACAGCTTCAGTTCACAAACCGCGGCATCACCCGCTCGGCGAACAGGCGCAGGGTGGTCTTGGCCTGCTCGAAGCTGAGGCCGGGCACGTTGAGGAAGAGGGCGAGGTGGCGGCAGCCCAGTTCGTCGCGCAGACGTTCGATCTTCTTGATCGCCGTTTCTGGCGAGCCGACGATGATGAGGTCGTGTTTCAGGTTGAATTCGAAAGCGTCGAGTTCCATGTCGCCGTCTTCCAGTTCGTCGGGGGTCAACAGGCCCTGACGCATGCGGTAGATGTTGCCGCTGGCCCATTTGGTCAGGCGCTCAATGCCGGGTTTGGCAAGGGCAATGGCTTCTTCATCGGTTTCGGCCAGGCAGATCGTGCGCATGATCGCGACATCCTCGCCCACCGCAAAGGGCCGCCCGTGGGTCTCGCCGGCGACCCTGGCATAGGCCTCCCAATTCTCCCGGATCCGCCCCACGGAGAGATGCTGGCACATGGTGCCGATGCCTTTGCTGGCATGCCATTCGACCGAAGGCACGGATTCCGACATGGCGGTCATGGGCGGGCGCGGCTTCTGATAGGGGCCTGGCTGGATCGAAAGCTGCACGACCTCGCCCTTGTCGTCATGGAACCGTTCGTCGTGGGCCATGGGATTGGCTTCCTGCCAGCCCGGCGCGGGGAAGGTGTGGAAGCGGCCCTTGTGGCTCCAGGCCTCCTGGGTGAGCGCCGTCATCAGGATCTCGACGTTTTCTTCATAAAGTGCGCGGTTCAGCTCACGCTCGCGCCGGTCGCCGGCCTCATGGAAGTTCTTGCACGCGCGGCTGTTGATGCCAGGTGCAATCCCGATATCGACCCGCCCCTTGGTCATGTGGTCGAAGGTGGCGATGTCCTCGGCCATGCGAATGGGGTGCCAATCGGGCACGATCAGGCCGCATTGGCCAAAGCGCAGACGGTCGCTGTAACGCGCGCAATCGGCGCCCAGCAGCAGCGGGTTCGAGCCCGAGCGGTACCAGCCGTCCCAGGCAAAATGGTGTTCGGCCAGCCACAGCCCGGTGAAGCCCAGTTCGTCGGCCAATTCGACGGTCTCGTGCATCTCGTCAAACAGCGTCTCCCAGGGATAGGGATCGCCAACGTGATAAAACAACGTGCTGTCGAACCGCATGAGAGGCCTCCTGCCTGTGGCGCCAGAACGCTAGCAAGGCGCATCGGCGCTGTCGATGGATCACGCCTTGTTGCAAGCGCGAAGCGGCTGTGCTGCACTGCACAACGAAGCTTTACTCCAGCGGTCCCAGGATCATGCGCACGGTCAGAACGGTTTCCGACTTACGCCAGACGCTCCAGGCATGGCGCGCCGATGGCGACAGCGTTGCTCTGGTCCCGACCATGGGCGCCCTCCATGACGGCCACCTCGCCCTGATCCGGATTGCACAAAGCCAGGCACGCCGCACGGTGGTGAGCCTCTTCGTCAATCCCCGCCAGTTCGGCGCGGGCGAGGACCTTGCGCGTTATCCCCGCGACGAGGCCCGCGATGCCACGCTGATGCGCGAAGCTGGCGCAAACCTGCTCTATGCGCCCGAGCCTGAGGCGATGTATCCCGCGGGCTTTGCCACCACCGTTGCCATGGAAGGCCCGGCGCAGGGCATGGAGGCCGACACGCGCCCGGGCTTCTTTGCCGGTGTCTGCACCGTGGTTGCCAAGCTGCTGCTCCAGGCCGGGGCCGATTGCGCTGTTTTCGGGGAAAAGGATTATCAGCAGCTCATCGTCGTGCGCCGGCTCGTCGCCGATCTCGATATCGAGACCCGGATCGTGGCCGCCCCGACCGTGCGCGAAACTGACGGTCTCGCCCGCTCCTCGCGCAACGCCTATCTCGATCCCGGTGAACGCGCCCGTGCGCCGCGGCTGCACGCGGTGCTGCAGGAAGCCGCCGCTGCGCTGGCCGCCGGTGCGCCGCCCGCCTCCACGCTGGATGATGCCCGCCGGGCGCTCGGGGATCACTTCGATGCCCTGCACTATCTGGAATGGCGTGATGGCGAAACGCTCGAGCGTGCCACCCTGCTCGACCGCCCCGGGCGCCTGCTGGCGGCGGTACAACTTGGCACCACGCGCCTGATCGACAACGTCGCGGTGCCGTCAGCCCGGAAGGCAGCCTGAGATGGCACGCACAGCCAAAAAGTCACGCCTGCCGGTACGGGAACTGCTGGGACCCAAGGGCGGCATGCCCATTGTCGGGCTCACCGCCTATATGGCACCCACAGCGCGCCGCCTCGATAAGCATGTCGACTTCATGCTGGTGGGCGATTCGCTCGCCATGGTGATCTACGGCATGGAGAACACGCGCAATCTCGATCTCGACACCATGATCCGCCACGGCCGTGCCGTCGCCCAGGCCGCCGAGCAGTCCATCGTGGTCGTCGACATGCCGTTCGGTGCCTATGAACACAACCGCGACAAGGCGCTTTCCAACGCCCAGCGCGTGATGGATGAAACCGGCTGTGATGCCGTCAAGATGGAAGGCGGCGCGAAACTTGCCGGTACCGTGGCTGCCGCCGTGGAGCGCGGCATTCCCGTCATGGGCCATGTCGGCCTGATGCCCCAGCGTGTGCGTAGCGCCAAGCAGTTCAAGAGCAAGGGCCATTCACCCAGCGCCCGCCGCCGCATCCTCAACGACGCCGCAGCCATTGCCGAAGCCGGCGCCTTTGCCATCGTCGTCGAAGGCGTGGTCGAGACCCTGGCGCGCGAGATCACCAAGGAAACCCCGGTCTCGATCATCGGCATCGGCGCCTCGGTCGCCTGCGACGGCCAGATCCTCGTCACCGAGGACATGACCGGCATCTTCGACGGCTTCAAGGCCAAGTTCGTCAAACGCTACGCCGAACTGGGCACGGCCATGGAAACTGCGGTTGCCGAATACGCCGAAGAAGTCCGCACCCGTCAGTTCCCGGCCCCGGAACACACTTACAAGACACGCACCAAGAAAGCGGTGAAGAAGTAGCTCGCCAGGCCGGTCGCAACGGTTTTTCCGGGCGACCCAATTCCAGGAGTGCACATGCCAGCAGCCGGCAAAGACCTTCACGTTCATGGCCACTGTTATTGCGGCGGAGTCACGTTCGAGGTCATGATTCCCGCAGGCAGCGCGCCCGTCTTCTCGACCTATTGCCATTGCGACAGTTGCCGGCGCGCCCATGCCGCACCGCTCTATCATGTGGTCTGTGTTGAAGAGGCCATGTTCAGGATCACGCAGGGCGAGCATCTGCTGAAGGGATATGCGCGCACGGGGAACCAGTTGAACCGGGTATTCTGCAGCACGTGCGGATCAAAGATCATGAACCGGTTCGGCGACCTGCGTTTCGACGGCAAATCAGCCGTGGCGTTCTTTCCCAACCTGCTGGAAGAGGCCACACAGCACGCCATGCCCGACATGCTGCGGCCCAAGGGCAACTACCTTGCGGAAGAATGCGTGCTTGAACGCGGCGTGCTCAACCAGATCTTCGGGCTCGCCTGACGGCTTGCGCGATGCCTAACCCTCGCCGGCTTTCTCCTGCAGTCGCTTTTCGGCTTCGGCCGACAGTCGGATGTTGAGTTCGCGCAGTTGCTGGTTGGAGACCGTGTTGGGCGCACCCATCATCAGGTCCTGGGCCTGCTGGTTCATGGGGAACAGCGTGACCTCGCGGATGTTGGGCTCGTCGGCCAGCAGCATGACGATGCGGTCCACGCCGGGCGCAATGCCGCCATGGGGCGGGCAGCCGTACTGGAACGCGGTGTAGAGCGCGCCGAAGCGGTCTTCCACGTCCTGTGCCGTGTAACCGGCGATCTCGAACGCCTTCACCATGGTGGCGGGTTCATGGTTTCGGATGGCGCCACTGGAAAGCTCCACGCCGTTGCACACGATGTCGTACTGGAACGCCAGGATATCGAGCGGATCCTTGCTCTCCAGCGCCTCGCGGCCGCCCTGGGGCATGGAAAAAGGGTTGTGGCTGAAGTCGATCTTCTTGGCCTTCTCGTCGTATTCGTACATCGGATAATCGACGATCCAGCAGAACTCGAAACGGTTCTCTTCGATCAGCCCAAGCTCCTGGCCCGTGCGCGTGCGCACCAGCCCGGCCAGCCGTTCGGCCTCGTGCTGCTCGGTGCAGGTGAAGAACACCGCATCGCCGTCGCCGACACCGGCCAGTTCGCGAATCTGGTTCTGCTCGTCTTCAGAGAGCAGCTTGGCAATCGGGCCCTTGCCTGCGCCGTTCTCGAAGATCACGTACGCCAGACCCTTGGCGCCGTTGTCCTGGGCAAAGCCGATCATCTTGTCGAAGAAGCTGCGCGGCCGCTCACCGGCGCCGGGGGCGGGAATGGCGCGTGCCACCGCACCCTTGGCAATCTGCTCGCGGAAGATCTTGAACTCGGAATTGCGGAACGCCTCGGTCGCATCGGCGTTGACGATGGGATTGCGCAGATCCGGCTTGTCGGAGCCATACTTCAGCATGGCATCGGCATATGCGATGCGCGGGAACGGCCTGGCGCTCACGGACTTCTCGGCAAACTCCTCGAACACGCCGTGCATGACCGGTTCGATGGCGTCGAAGACATCTTCCTGCGTCACAAAGCTCATCTCGACATCAAGCTGATAGAACTCGCCCGGCGAACGGTCGGCGCGGGCATCCTCGTCGCGGAAACAGGGCGCAATCTGGAAATAGCGGTCAAAGCCCGAGGCCATGACCAACTGCTTGAACTGCTGGGGCGCCTGCGGCAGGGCATAAAACTCGCCTGGATGCATGCGGCTTGGCACCAGGAAGTCGCGTGCGCCTTCCGGGCTCGATGCGGTCAGGATCGGGGTCTGGAACTCGGTGAAGCCGCCCTCGACCATGCGGCGTCGGATCGACTGGATGATGCGCGAGCGCAACACGATGTTCCTTTGCATCTGCTCGCGGCGCAGATCCAGGAAGCGGTAACGCAGACGCACGTCTTCGGGGTAATCGACATCACCAAAGATCGGCATGGGCAGCGTCTCGGCTGCTGACAGCACCGTGAATTCAGCAATGCGGACCTCGACATCACCGGTCGGCACGTTGGCATTGACCGTTTCGGGAGAGCGCGCCACCACGGGCCCTTCGATCGTCACAACACTTTCAGGGCGGATCGCTTCAACGCCCGGGAACGTCGCGCCGTCGGTCTCGATCACGCACTGGGTCATGCCGTAGTGATCGCGCAGA
>CALIUG010000191.1 GCA_938048755.1 uncultured Alphaproteobacteria bacterium | reverse complement strand
AGCGCGACAAACTCCCGCCGTTGATCCAACACAGAAATCTCCTTCCACGGCATGCCGATCCTCCTGTGAGAAAACATGCCAAAAGTGTCAGGGATCTCTCCGAACAACTGTAAGATATCTCTCCGGGCTGAACATCAAGTCCGACGATCCATGCACGGACACCGACAAGCGGCGTTGGCCCAGGTCTGATGCACTGGCTGTGCAACTGTTTTGGTGTCGCCAACCAGGATGTGGTCTGATGCCTGCATGTTGTGGAGGGCAAGGATGTGGCTGACTACGACTACATCATCATCGGAGCCGGATCGGGCGGAGGGTCGCTCGCAGCACGCCTTACCGAAGAACCCGATATCCGCGTTCTCCTGCTTGAGGCAGGCGGTGAGTCAAACCGCTGGTCGATCAGGATGCCGGCAGCGTTCGGTATGCATTTCCTGGGGGGCAAGTGGAATTGGTCCTATGAGTCCGTGCCCCAGAAGAACCTCGCCAACCGCAGGATCTATCAGCCGCGCGGCAAGGGCCTGGGCGGCTCGTCGGCGATCAACGGCATGGCCTATATTCGCGGCCACGCACTTGATTACGAACGTTGGGCAGAGCAGGGGGCAACGGGTTGGTCCTATGCTGATGTCCTGCCCTATTTCAAACGCTGTGAAACCAACAGTCGCGGCGAGAATGCCTGGCGTGGTGGGTCCGGTCCCGTGGGAATACAGAGCCTGCCCATCGCGGACCCTCTGAACCGTGCCTTTGTCGAAGCGGGTGTCGAAGCAGGTTATCTGCGCACGCAAGACGTCAACGGTTTCCAGCAGGAAGGCTTCGGCCCCTACGACATGAACGTCGACAAGGGCGTGCGTGCCAGCACGGCCCATGCCTACATCAACCCGGCCCGCAACCGTCCCAACCTGACCGTCCGGACCAAGGCTGTTGTCCGGCGTATTGTGATGGACGGCACGCGCGCGATCGGTGTCGAGATCAACAGGGACAGTGGTGTCGAGATCGTGCACGCCGAACGCGAGGTCATTGTTGCGGCCAGTGCTTTTTCCTCACCGCACCTGCTGATGCTCTCAGGTATCGGCCCGGCGGATCATCTGCGCCAGCACGGCATTGCTGTCGTGCATGATCTGTCCGGTGTCGGAGGTAATCTGCAGGACCATCTGGAAGTCCACGTTCAGTGGGGCGGAGACATGGCCCAATCGCGCAATCGGTACGCGCGTCCTATCCCCAAGGTCATGGCCGGTGCCCGCTGGTTCCTTTCCAGGGATGGCGTCTGCGCCTCGAACCAGGTTGAAGTCGGCGCCTTCACGCGCTCTTCGCCGGACAAGTCGCACCCCGACATCCAGTACCACTTCTTCCCGTTCCTGCTCGATGGCTGGGGGGCAAGCACGACAAGGGGCGGATTCTGCCTGTGCGTCGGCACCCTGCGTGAACACAGCCGTGGCACCGTACGCTTGGCTTCGGCCGATCCCTCCGAGCGGCCGCTAATCGATTTCAACTTCCTGGATGATCCGCGCGACCTCGAGGACCTCCGGGCCTGTGTTCATCAGGCACGCGATATTGCCTCACAATCGGCTTTTGATCCCTTTCGCGGCGAAGCCGAGGAGCCCTGGGCCTCCGCGCGCTCCGATGCCGAAATCGATCAGTTGATCCGTGAAACCGCGGAAAGCGCCTATCATCCCTCGGGAACCTGCAAGATGGGCACCGATCCCTTGGCGGTTGTCGATCCGCAATGCCGGGTCCATGGCATCGACGGGCTGCGTGTGGTGGATAGTTCGATTATGCCCAGCATTACCAGCGGCAACCTGAACGCGCCGTCCATGATGATCGGGGAGAAGGCTGCCGACTTCATCCTGGACCGCCCTCCCTTGGCACCCTCGAACGCTGATTTCTTTGTTGGTGCCTGATAGCTTAGTCTCTGCGGTTCGAATGGGGTGCGGGTTCGGGGCATGGAACTGAAAAAGACCTGGCCGGTTGAGCGAGATGTGGTTCGGCGCGGGGGCGGCTCCGGCTGGCTCTACGTCATTCTGGTCGTCGGCTTGCTGATGATCGGCACCGGCGTTTTCCTGAACTCCGAACGGGGCAGCGCATGGATTGCCGATGCCCCTGAAATTTTGGTGGAACAACTGCCTGAGTTCCAGGAATCCTCCGAAACCTCCGAAACCTCCAATGAGATCGATCAGGGGTTCCGCGATGCCTCGGCGTCCGGCAACTGGCCCGGGGCATTGGAATACGCCTCGACCTATGTCGAGCGCTGGCCGGACGACTACTACGGTTATGTGATTTGCGGCTATGCCTCCTGGAATCTTGATGACTGTGGGGCCGCCGTTGTCGATTTCAACACGGTGAACGACCTGGCGCCTTCATACTCCTATGCCTATTGGGCACAGTCCTTCTGCCAGTTGTTCCTGGGCAATGCAGTGAGTGCCGAAGAGAGCGCCCGGATGGCCGTCGAGACCTCAGGCGACGGTTATGACCGCTATCTTGCCGACATCCAGGCCGGATGGTTCGCCTATCGCGGGCAGGACTACGCAACGGCCGCGGCACGGTTCGAGAAGGCAGGGCGCTTCGAAGATGCTGATTCCTATGCCCTTGTCGGTCTCTGGCTCTCCCTCACCATGGACGGCAAGGACGCCAGCGATGTTCTCGACCAGACGGCAAAGCAGAATTCGGACCGGGACTGGCTGTTGACGCGTGTGCTGGATCTCTTCGCAGGTGATCTCCCGGCACGCACCTTCCTGACGGAAACCGACCATGATCCGGCCGCCTACTTCTATCTCGCCCAGTACCGCCTGGTTCAGGGAGAAGAAGGCGAGGTAAGGGAAGCGCTCGAGCGTGCGGCGCTGGGGACGTCGGCGACCTTCATCGAAGTTCCCATGGCCCGGCAGATGGTGCGTGACCGAAATGAGTGATTCACCCGTTCATGGCGAAGACGAGGATATCTTCCAGAAGATCTTCGAATTTGCCGGCGTAGGGATTTATCAGACCTCACCTGACGGCAGATACATCCGGGTCAACCAGACGCTGGCAGACATGAACCGGTGCGCGACGCCCCAGGAACTGATCGATTCCGTCAAGGATGTCAGCCGGCAGGTCTATGTCGATCCATCCACGCGGCCGCGTTTCCTCGCACTCATGGAGCGCGATGGATACGTGCGAAACTTCATCGTGCGTTACCGCCGCAGCGACGGTACGGAAAGCTGGGCCAGTGAAGCGGCCATGCCGGTTCGCGATGCAAATGGCAACATCGAATACTTCGTCGGCACGTCTGTTGATATCGGCGAACTTGTCCGGTTGCAGGAGGCGCTTGATGAAGCCGAAGGTACCTATCGGGACATCTTCGAGAACGCCAACATCGGAATCTATCGTTCTTCGCCCGAAGGTCTGCAGCTTCGCGCCAACCCGGCTCTGGTTCGGCTGAATGGCTACGATGAAGAACGCGAGCAGCTTGCTGCTGTCAACGATATCGGTCGCGAGTGGTATGTGGATCCGAACCGCCGTGACGAGTTCAAGAAGATCCTCGACCAGAACGATCGGGTCGAGAACTTCGAGTCCGAAATCTACGCCCACAAGAGCCGCAAGCGGCTCTGGATTAGCGAGAATGCGTGGGTTGTACGCGACGAGAACGGCCAGATTCTCTACTACGAGGGTACGGTTCAGGACATCAGCGAACGCAAGCTGGCTGAACAGGAACTGGAAGAGGCACGCCGGGCGGTTGAGGCATCGAGCCATGCAAAGTCCGAGTTCCTGGCCAACATGAGCCATGAACTGCGCACACCGCTGAATGCGGTCATCGGTTTCTCCGACATCATGTTGCGCGAAATGTTCGGGCCCATAGGCACCGAGCGTTACCGCGGTTACCTGCGTGACATCAACGACAGCGCCCATCTGCTCCTGCGCCTGATCGAGGACATTCTTGATGTTGCGAAGGCGGAGTCCGGCAGGATGGAGATCGAGGAAGAAATCATCGACCTCTTCGATATTGCCACCGACAGCATCCGTCTGATCGCACTGCGCGCGGAGGCAAATCAGGTCGTTGTCGTCAACGAACTGGAAGAAGGTCGTATTCGGCTGCTGGCTGATGCGCGCCGTTTTCGCCAGATTGCACTCAACCTCGTTTCCAACGCCGTCAAGTTTTCCAACAAGAACGGGCAAGTCATAATCAATGCAGAGATTGATGAATCCGGTTGTGCCTGTTTTACGGTCCGCGATAACGGCATCGGTATCGACGAAGAGGACATTCCGCTGGCGTTCGAGCCCTTTGTGCAACTTGCTGGTCCCGGCCGCGCGAGCGAGGGCACAGGCCTGGGGCTTTCTCTGACGCGCACGTTTGCTGAACTGCACGGTGGCGCGCTGGAACTCCAGAGCAAACCGGGAGAAGGCACAACCGTGACCGTTCGCATCCCCGCTCACCGCGTGGTTCTCTAGGCGTCGGCATGCCTGTTCTGCTCGCTGAGTTCGCCCATGAGAGCAACAGCTTTGCCACGCCAGTCACCGGCCGCGAACGGTTCGAGCAGAGTGAGCTTGTGCACGGTGAGGCGGTCATCGAGGCCCACCGTGGCAAGGGTACGGTGTTGGGCGGGATGATCGAGAGCTTGCTGCAGAACGGCCATCATGCGATCCCGGTTTTTGCTGCCTCTGCGCCGCCTTCAGGTCCGGTTGATGCAACCTTCCTTGATGCGCTTCTGTGCGAGCTGTTGGGTGCTGCTGAGCGGGAAAAACCCAATGCGGTCCTGTTGAGCCTGCATGGCGGCATGTCGGTCAGCGCGGACGGCAAACCCGACGTGATCGATGACCCCGAGGGCGCGATTGTGACCGCCCTGCGGCAGGTGCTTGGGCCGAGTGTACCCATGGGTGTCGTGATGGATCTTCACTCCGATACGACCGACCGGTTGCTCGAAGCCACTGACATGACGCTCGCCTTCAACGAAGAACCACACCGCGATGCCGCGGAGCGTGGGCTGGAAATGGCCGGGATCATCGATGCCATAGGCAACGGACACCTCAGGACTTCTAAGGTGCGTGTCCGGATTCCGATGTTGCTGACGGCCATCAACATGGCGACCGATGAAGGCCCCATGGCGGATCTGCATCAGTTGCGTCGGGAAATGGAGCGTCTTGCCGGCGTGCTCGATGTTTCCATCCATGCCGGCTTCTATGGCTCGGACCAATCGCAGGCTGGATTCAGTGTGGTGTGCACCACCGACGGTGACCGGGAACTTGCCCATCGCATTGCCTCGGAGATTGCATGGGAGGCCTGGAACCTTCGCGAGTCCTTCCTGATGGATCTCGTGCGACCGGCCGATGGCGTGGCGCGTGCTCTGGCGGAACAACGCACCGTGGCCCTGGTTGATGAAGCCGATGATCCAGCAGGAGGTGGGGCCTGCGATGGGGTCGAGCTACTGCGCGCCATGATCGAAGGTGGCATCACATCGGGTGGTGTTTCCACGGTATGTGATCCCGAAACTGTCACGCGCATGGCAGAGGCCGGACTGGGGGCGGAACTGGATGTGGTTCTGGGTGCCAGGACGGATGCGTTGCACGGGAAACCTCTCGCGTGCCGGGGCATTGTGCGTCTGCTGACCGATCAGCCGGTCCCCAAGGATGGCTGGTCCAGCCGAATGTCACATGCTGGTCTCATTGGCGTACTCGATGTCGGCGGCATTCTGGTCATCGTGACGCAGCGGCGTCTGGTGACCGAGAACATCGACCTCTTCGAACATCTGGGCTTCGATGTTATGTCCATGCAAGCTGTTGTTTTCAAAGGACTAACGCTGCATGTCCGCCAGGCTCTGGATGGAAAAATCTCGGTGTTTCTTCCGGTTGACGGGGTCGGTGTGACCCATCCTGATGTCACCAGGCTGGGACCCTACCAACGGCTGACGCGGCCCTGCTGGCCGTTTGATCCCCAAATGACCTTTGCAAAGCCCTGAAACCGTTGGTTTGCACGGCCCAAGGGGCTTGCACCCCGACGCTTCCCCGATCAACCTGCGCCCTTCGCCGCCAAGCGTTGTCACCACGTCTGTCTCAGTGTGAACGCGGTACTGCCTGATCTGGAGTCCTTTGTGCCGGACGACCACCGCCGCCTTGAACGCCGCATTGCCGACATGCCGCCCGTCACCGACGAGATCGTGACGACGACCTGCTACATGTGTGCCTGCCGTTGCGGCATCCGGGTGCACAAGAAGGACGGCAAGCCGGTCTATATCGACGGCAACCGCGATCATCCCGTCAACAAGGGTGTGCTGTGCGGCAAGGGCGCAGCCGGGCTGATGAATCATCGCTCGCCGGCGCGGCTTACGACGCCGCTCAAGCGTGTCGGTGCACGCGGCGAAAACGCCTTCGAGCCGATCTCCTGGGATGAAGCGCTCGACCTCGCCGTTTCATGGTTGAAACCCATCCGGGATGACGACCCGCGCAAACTGGCGCTCTTTACCGGCCGCGATCAGAGTCAGGCCTTCACGGGCTGGTGGGCCTCACAGTTCGGCACACCCAATTATGCCGCCCATGGAGGCTTCTGCTCGGTCAACATGGCCGCGGCGGGCCTTTATACGACCGGTGGTTCGTTCTGGGAGTTCGGCGAACCCGATTGGGAGCGCACCGAATACCTCGTGCTGTTCGGGGTGGCGGAAGATCACGCCAGCAACCCGCTGAAGATCGGCCTGGGCCAGCTCAAGGAGCGCGGCGTCAAGATCCTTTCGATCAATCCTGTTCGGACCGGCTACTCCGCGATTGCCGATGAATGGGTTGGCATCACGCCAGGCACCGACGGCCAGCTCGTCATGGCGATCTGCCATGAACTGTTGCGTACGGGCCGTGTCGATCTCGACTATCTCATCCGCTACACTAATGCGCCGTGGCTGATCATTCAGGACCCGGGCGCTGCCGATGATGGTCTCGCCGCGCGCGACGACAACGGAACACCGCTGGTCTGGGACCGCAGACGCGCCATGGCGGTGCCTTACGATGATCCCGACGCCGCGCCTGCCATGAAGGGCGAGGTGACGCTTCCCGACGGCAGGAAGGCGTTGCCGGCCTTCGAACTCATCGCGCGGCGTTGTCTGGATGATGCTTATACGCCTGAGAAGGCGGCGGAAGGCACCGGCATGGCGGCCGCCGATATCCGGCGCATTGCCGATGAACTGGCGCAAGCTGCCTTCGAGCGTGAGGTCGTGATCGAACAGCCCTGGACCGACAGTTGGGGTCGCAAGCATGAGCGCATGATCGGTCGTCCGGTCAGCATGCACGCCATGCGTGGAATCTCGGCCCATTCCAATGGCTTCCACACCTGCCGCTCGATCCACATACTCCAGTTGCTTTTGGGCAGTGTGGATACTCCCGGCGGCCATCGCTACAAGCCGCCTTATCCGCGCCATATCCCGTGTCCTGCCAAGCCGACCGGGAAGCCCGACCAGATCGTTTCCTGCCAGGCCATGCCCGGCATGCCTCTGGGGTTCCCCGGTGGACCCGAAGATCTGCTGCTGGAAGACGACGGCACGGCTGTGCGGATCGACAAGGCCTATTCCTGGGATGCGCCGCTCGCCATTCACGGCATGATGCACAGCGTCATATCCAATGCCTGGAAGGGCGATCCCTACAGGATCGATACGCTCTTCATGTTCATGGCCAACATGGCCTGGAACTCGGCCATGAACACGCCCGGTACGCTCGACATGCTGACCGATGTCGACCCTGAAACCGGCGACTACAAGATTCCCCACATCATCTATTCCGACGCCTATCAGTCCGAGATGGTGGCCTATGCCGACCTTGTCTTTCCCGACACGACCTATCTGGAGCGCTGGGACGCCATCTCGCTGCTGGATCGCCCGATCAGCGATCCCGACGCGATGGCCGATGCCATCCGCCAGCCGGTCGTGGCGCCAGATCGCAATGTGCGTCCGTTCCAGGACGTCATGCTGGAGCTTGGCCACCGGCTGGAACTTCAGGGGCTGACGGCAGAGGACGGCTCGGCGAAGTATCCAGGGGGTTACGCAGATTATCTCGTCAACCATCTGCGCAAGCCCAATGTCGGCTCGCTTGCGGGATTCCGCGGCGAGGATGGTGACCTGGCGGGCAAGGGCGCGGTCAATCCCGATCAACTCGATGCCTATATCGAGAACGGCTGCCATTGGCGTCACGAGCTGGGTGAGGGGCACCGGTTCTTCAAGTTTGCCAATGCCGGTTACCTCAAGGAAGCCAAGTCCCTGGGCCTGATCGATGACGACAGTCCCATCGTCATGCAGATCTACAGCGAGGAACTCCAGAAGTTTCGTCTGGCCGCGCAGGGTCACGGCAAGCAACAGCCACCCGACAGCGAACGCAAGCGCGTCGAGACCTATTTCGATCCCCTGCCGCTCTGGTATCCCCCGTTCGAGCAGGAAAGCGAGACCTATCCGCTCCATGCCATCACCCAGCGGCCCATGGCGATGTACCATGCCTGGGGTTCGCAGAATGCCTGGTTGCGTCAGATTCACGGCTGGAATCGCCTCCACATCGGCCGCGCCGTGGCCGAGCGAGAAGGACTTGCCGAGGATGAGTGGGCCTGGGTCGAAAGCCGTCACGGCAAGATCAAGGCGCGGGTCGCGATCACCGATGGTGTGAACCCCAACACGATCTGGACCTGGAATGCCATCGGCAAACGCTCGGGCGCATGGGCGCTCGCCGCCGATGCTGCCGAAGCGATGGATGGCTTCCTGCTGAACCATCTGATCGATGACCTGCTGCCGCCGCGCGAAGACGGCTATCGCTATTCCAACTCCGACCCGGTGACGGGGCAGGCGGCCTGGTATGATCTCACGGTCAAGGTCACCCGTGCCGATCAGGGACCGTCGGTCAGTGAGCCGCATTTCGTGACCCTCAAGGCCGGCGCTTCCGTCGCGGGTGCAGAATCATGACCATGTTGCCCGCAAGCACGGAAAAGAAACTGGGTCTCGTCATCGACCTGGATATCTGCGTGGGCTGTCATGCCTGCGCGGTCGCCTGCAAGTCCTGGAATTCCACGGGCACGGCTGCCCCGCTCAGCGACATCACGCCCTACGGTGCGGAGGCCACCGGCACCTGGCTCAACCGGATCCATTCCTTTGAAGTGGATGACGGAGAAGGCGGTTTCACGCTCCATTTCCCGCGCTCGTGCCTCCATTGCGATGACGCCCCGTGTGTTCCCGTCTGTCCGACCGGCGCTTCCTACAAGCGTGAGAAGGACGGCATTGTCCTGGTCGATGAAGACCTCTGCATCGGTTGCGGCTTGTGCGCCTGGTCCTGCCCCTATGGCGCACGCGAGCTCGATGACGGCACCGGCACCATGAAGAAGTGCACCCTGTGCGTCGATCGCATCGACAACGATGATCTCGAGGAGATCGACCGTGTTCCGGCCTGTGTGCGGACCTGCCCGACATCGGCCCGCCACTTCGGGGATCTCGGTGACCCCAATTCCGAAGTCTCCCTGCTGGTTGCCGCACGCGATGGCGTGGCGCTGATGCCCGAAAGCGGCGCCAAGCCGGTCAACCGTTACTTGCCGCCGCGCAGCCGCCATCCGGAGCGTTCCTCTGCTCCCGTTCGAACACCTGTAGAGGACACCAGCGGTGCCTCCGGGTTCCTGGCCTGGCTCGACCGCGCTTTGTCGGACTGACGCGATGCATCCAGCAGTTTCCATCGTTCTTTTCACCAGCCTTTCTGGCGCAGGTTACGGCGCGCTGATCTGGCTTGGCCTGCTGCACGGTTTGGGACTTCTGAACCTGCCACCTGTTCTGGTCGGCGTCTTTGCCGTGGTTGCCATGGTGCTGGTCGGCATGGGCCTGGTCAGTTCCACATTCCATCTGCGTCATCCTGAACGGGCATGGCGTGCGCTGTCCCAATGGCGCTCGTCCTGGCTGTCGCGCGAAGGCGTGATGGCGCTCATCACCTATGTTCCCGCGGTTCTCTTCGCCGGTGCCCTCATCTCCATTGATGAACCGCCAGCCTATATCCTGATTCTGGGGTATGTGACGGCCGCCTGCGCTGTCGTGACCATCATCTGTACGGCCATGATCTACCGCTCTCTCTGGACTGTGCCCCAGTGGCACAATTCCTGGACCGTGCCGTGTTTCCTGGCCATCGGCCTTGCCGGTGGTGCCTTGATCGTCTGTGCCTTTGTTGCCGTCGGCACCGGTGGCAGCGACTTCGCACCGGCAGCCGGTTTTGTTGCCCTGGCGGCTCTTGTGGTTGCGGTGCTCGTCAAACTTGGTGCCTGGCGCGCTTGTGCGCGTGCGAAGCCAGAAAGCACCCTGGCAAGTGCGATCGGTATGCCCCGGAGAGCAAAGTCCGCACGGCTTCTGGAATCACCCAACAGCAGCCAGAACTACCTCCAGAAGGAAATGGCGTTCCGGATCGCCCGCAAACATGCCCTGAAACTGCGCCGCGTCACGCTTGTGCTGGGATTTGTTATGCCGGTTCTCCTGCTCATCATCGGCGTTCTTCTGGCGTCGTGGTTCGGCACCTTCCTGATTCTCCTTGCAGCAGGCTCGGGCCTTGCCGGAACCCTGGTCGAAAGATGGTTGTTTTTTGCCGAAGCGACCCACAAGGTCTCACTCTACTACGTTACCGAAGCCGTCTGATCCACGCCACGCAGGCCGACGCGACGACACGGGAGAGCATCCATGTATCTGGTGACTGGCGGCACGCACGGTATTGGCCGGGCCTGCGTTGAAAAGCTCGCCGGCGACGGGTTTCGGGTTCTCTTTACCGGCCGCGACCATGATGCCGGTGCGGAGCTCTCCTCGGCACTTCCCGGCACGAGTTTTCAGGCAGGTGATGTTTCCAATGAAGACGATTGCCGCGCGATCGTTGCCAAGGCCCTTGAGCTGGGCGGCGGAACCCTCAAGGGTCTGGTCAACAATGCCGGTATGTCGCGGCGTGTGACCTTTGCACAGTCCGGCATCCAAGACTGGGATACGGTTCTCGACGTTAATGCGCGCAGCGCTTACCTGTTCATGCGTTATGCGTTGGACGGTTTAATCGCGGGGAAGGGGGCGGTGGTCAACATTGCATCGGTCGCGGGTATGCGGGGTGAAGAGGGTCTTGCAATCTATTGTGCGTCCAAGGCAGCGGTCATCGGAATGACGCAGGCGCTGGCGCTGGAATACGGTGAACACGTGCGGTTCAACGTCGTTTGTCCCGGTCAAGTAGGAACACGCATGATGGAGCGTATATCCAGCGATGATTCCCTGCGCCGGCCCTTGGAATTGCGTATCCCCGCAGCCAGGTTCGGCGAGCCAGACGAGATCGCCGATGTCGTGTCGTGGTTGCTTTCCGATGCCGCCTCATACGTTAATGGTGCGGTCATCCCGGTTGATGGCGGGGAGACGTCGGGGCTCAGGACGCCGCGTCAGAGTTAGACAAGTTGGAGGCAGCGTTTGGCGATGGCCGATCAGCATCATGTGACCATCATCGGAGCCGGTATCGTCGGCGTATGTGCGGGCCTTGCCCTGCTGCGCGACGGCCATGACGTCACCATCATCGATCGCGACGGCGTTGCAGATAACTGTTCCTTTGGCAATGCCGGCATCATCTGCCACACGGATTCGTCCATGCCGCTGCCCTATCCGGGCATTCTGCGGGATGTCCCCAAGATGCTCATGGACCGGCGGCGCTATCTCACGATCCGCTGGGGCTATATGCCCACGTTGTTTCCCTGGATGTTGGCGTTCCTCAAAAGCTCCAACGCTGAGATTCGCGAGTCTAACGCGCGTGCCATGTATGCGCTGCTGGATGGCACGGTCTCCTCCTATGACACCCTGACCCGGGGCACGCCGGGCGAGCGTCTCATCCGCAAGAACGGCATGTTCGCGCTTTACAACACCGATGCGGGTTACGAGGGAGAGGTCGAAGACCGGAAGTTCATGACCGATCTGGGCGTGGTCTCGCAACACATTGCGCCCGAGGAACTGCGTCAGATGGAGCCCTGTCTTTCGCCCGACCTGCGCCATGCTACCTACTTTCCAAACTCCTACAGCACGACCAATCCTTACAAGCTGACCTGTGCCATCGGGGATCAGTTCGTTGCCGAAGGCGGCAAGATCGAACTTGCCGAGGTGACCGGCATGCGCCATGGCGGCGGACGTGTCAGCGATCTCGAGACGACGGCAGGTGATCGCAAGGTCGACCGCCTTCTGGTTGCCGCAGGCGCCTGGTCACACCGTGTCGCAGCCATGATGGGGCTCAAGGTCCTGCTCGATACCGAGCGTGGCTACCACATGGTGTTTCACGGGGTCGATACCGGCCTTACGCGCCCTCTGGTGCATGCTGAGGACCACTATGGCCTCAACCAGATGGATGAAGGTGTAAGATTTGCGGGCACCGTCGAACTGGCCGGTGTCGATGCCGCACCGAATTACGAACGTGCCGACATCGTCTACGAGAAGGGACGCACCGCATTCCGCGATTTTGACCCGTCCGGTGCCACCGAGATTACCAAATGGATGGGCCGGCGGCCCACTATGCCGGACTATCTGCCGGCACTGGGCCCGGCCACGGGCTTCACCAACGTCTGGTTCGATTTCGGCCATCAGCATCTGGGTCTCTCGCTTGCCGCTCGCTCGGGCATGGTGATCTCCGATCTGATCTCGGGTCGCGATCCCGGTCTTGATCTCCATGCATTCCGGCCCGAACGATTCTGATCCGTGAGCGTCCCCGTCGTCTTCACGACCGAACGGTCCGCACGTCATCAGGAGAGCGCTCTCAAGATGGCGCCCGACGGGCTTTCCATCACCATGTTGCGTGAACCCGGCAATGCGCAGCTTCACGCCGCATTGGCCAATGCCCGCTACCTCATTTCCGAACGGCGTGGCGAGATTGGTGCGGATCTGTTCGATGCAGCGCCCGACCTTGCCATGGTTCTGCGTCTGGGCAGCATGGCCCATGATATCGACCTCGCAGAGGCCTCCCGACGCAACATCATCGTATGTCAGCGTGGCCAGGAAGGTGCCATGCGCGTGGCCGAACATCTTGTGCTGCAGATCCTGGCGCTGCTCAAGCGCCTGATTGGCACCGAAGCCATCGCCCGTGCTGCCGCCGATGTCTGGGCCGAACGCCGTGCAACCGACGAAAACACCTTTGCCTTCAACTGGTCGCGCCAGGAGCAGATTCTTGGCCTGCATGATCGGACCGTGGGAATCCTGGGGTTTGGTGAAATCGGTGCCGAGCTTGCCCGGCGTCTGACCGGCTGGCGTTGCAACATTCTCTATCACCGCCGCTCGCGACTTCCCGAAGAGGCCGAAACCCGCCTGGGGCTGGGGTTCTGTTCCAGGGATGACCTGGCGGCAAAGTCCGATGTCCTCGTCTGCCTGCTGCCCTACACGCCACAAACCCGGTCATCGGTGGATGCGTCCTTTCTTGCCCGCATGAAACCCAGCGCCCTGCTGGTTTCGGCCGGCAGCGGTGGCGTGATTGATGAACAGGCTCTGGCACAGGCCGTTCTGTCGGGTCATCTGGCTGGCGCAGCGCTTGATACCTTCGCCATCGAACCGATCGAGCCTGATAATCCGCTGGTTCTGGCTGCCCGGCAGGGAGCAGAGATACTCCTGACCCCTCATGTTGCCGGCGGATCACCCGACGACTCATGGCAGGAACTTGCTGACATGTACGGCCCCATCCTGCAGCACCGGGCCGGACTGACTCCGTCAGGGCGTATGGCATAATGACCGGCAAATGGTTTGAATTGCGCTGAATCAACGTGACGCTTGGCGTGTGCTGTCAGACTGACCATATGAAATGAATAGATGGAGTCCGTTTCTCGGGCTCTTGCAGTGAGGATTGTGTCATGAGCAGAGCGTTTGTGCGGGAACCCGATGGTGATCAGGTCGTCGATGACCTTCCCGAATTGCCCCAGCAGCCGGTGCCCAACTACGTCACGCCTGAAGGGCTGGCGGAACTGGAAGCGTGGAGTGAACGGCTGAAGGCCGAACGTGACGAGCTTGCCTCTCACGGCGAAGATATGGTCGACAAGAGCAAGCTTGCCCATGTCAAACGCGACTTGCGTTATGTCGAGGGGCGGATCAATCACGCTGTCGAAGTTGATCCCGCAGATCAGCCCCGTGACACGGTTGCTTTTGGTGCAACAGTCGATATCCGGGGTGAAGATGGCAAGAAACGCACCTGGCGGATTGTCGGTGAGGATCAATCCGATGTCGAAGCCGGGATGGTCAGCTGGGTCAGCCCGCTTGCCCGTGCCCTCAATGGCGCTGCGGTCGGTGATGTCGTCACCTGGCGGCGTCCGGCAGGTGATCTTGAGCTTGAGGTTCTGGCTATCCGTTACGCCGAATAATCTGGACTTGTGGGCGATTCCAGCCGTTGACGGGCTCCTTCCGGGTCAGTATGGTCCGCGCCTTCCAGACATGCGGGCCACGGGGCCGGCATCACCCGAGGATCGACCATGAAGATCGCCAATTCCCTGCGCTCGCTCAAGAAGCGCCACATGAAATGCCGTACCGTGCGCCGCAAGGGCCGCATCTACGTCATCAACAAGCAGAACCCCCGCTTCAAGGCCCGTCAGGGCTGAAAGCAGGTGTCGACCTGCATTTTTCTTGAACCGTCACCTGCAAGACCGCGACTGCGGTCCGCGCATCCTTGCGCGTAGCCAAGGGATGCGGATGCATCCCGCCCGGCGCCTGAGGGCGCACAAGGGTGGGCCGATTGGCCCGACATTGTGATCAATAGCCTGCTGCCGGCGCTTGGCGTCGGCTGTTTTCTGCGCCGGGGCATGTCCCCGGCGTTGACGTTTCTGGTGGCTGCCATGATGCTGACCCTTGTCCCCAGGGGAGTGCGCCGCTCATGACCATCACGATGCCAAAGCCTGATCAAGCCGTCCTGGAAGGCCGTGATGCCTTTCTTGCTGCGCTGTCCGGCTGCATCCCTGCAGACAATCTGATTGCCGATTCGGTCGGGCTCAAGGCCTACGAATGTGATGCCCTTTCGGCCTATCGCACCCTGCCTCTGGCCGTCGTGCTGCCTGAAAACACCGATCAGGTGGCGGATGTCGTGCGCCTTTGCCATGCCAATCAGGTCAAGGTCGTACCCCGCGGCTCCGGCACCGGCCTTTCGGGTGGCGCATTGCCTCTGGAAGACGGCGTCATTCTGGGGCTGGGAAAGTTCAACCGCATTCTGGAAATCGACTACGCCAACCGCTGCGTCACGGTACAGCCCGGCGTCACCAACCTTGCGATCTCGCAGGCGGTTTCAGCCGCTGGCTTCTATTACGCACCCGATCCCTCCAGCCAGATCGCCTGTTCCATTGGCGGCAATGTTGCGGAGAACTCTGGTGGCGTGCATTGCCTCAAGTATGGCGTGACGACCAACAACCTGCTTGGTCTCGAAATTGTCCTGATGAACGGCGATGTCGTCCGCCTGGGCGGCAAACACATGGATTCCGACGGCTACGATCTGCTGGGCATTCTGACGGGCTCGGAAGGCCTCCTGGGTGTGATCACCGAGGTCACGGTGCGCATTCTGCCCAAACCGGCCACCGTGGGCGCCCAGCTCCTGGGTTTTGGTGATCTGCAGTCGGCCGGGGACTGTGTCGCGCGCATCATTGCTGCCGGAATCATTCCCGCGGGCCTGGAAATGATGGACAAACCTGCCGTCCATGCCACCGAGGACTATTGCAAGGCCGGCTACCCGCTCGATGTCGAAGCCCTGCTCATCTGTGAACTCGACGGGCCCAGTGCGGAAGTCGACGAACTCTCAGACCGGGTCGAAGCCATTGCCCGTGATTGCGGCGCCACGACGATCCGGCGTGCAACCAGCGAAGACGAACGCCAGCGTTTCTGGCTCGGGCGAAAGTCCGCGTTTCCTGCCGTCGGCAAGATCTCGCCAGACTACTACTGCATCGACGGCACCATCCCTCGCGGTAGGCTTTCTGAAGTCCTTACCCGGATGGGCGAGCTTTCGAAGCAGCACGGCCTTGGCGTCGTGAACGTCTTCCATGCCGGTGACGGCAACCTGCATCCGCTTATCATGTACGATGCCGGCAAGCCGAGGGACCTCGAAACAACCGAAGCGCTTGCTGCCGACATCCTGCGCCTTTGTGTCGAGGTGGGGGGTGTGCTCAGCGGCGAACATGGCATCGGCGTCGAGAAGCGCGACCTCATGGGCGTCATGTTCACCGAAGATGACATGAAACAGCAGCAGCGCATCAAGTGCGCATTCGATCCCGATGGCCTGCTCAATCCCGGTAAGGTCTTCCCCCTGCTGCATCGCTGCGCTGAGCTCGGTCATATGCACGTGCACCACGGGAAGCTGCCGTTCCCCGATTTGCCGCGTTTCTGAGTTCGCCTGCATGACCGAAACCTTCAAACCGCAGTCGGCGAACGACACACGCGATCTGCTGTCCTGGGCGGTATCGGAGAAAGCGCCCCTTGAGGTTCTCGGCAACGGCACAAAACGCGGTTTCGGCCATTTGGTTGTGGCGTCCCACAGCCTCGACCTCTCGGGCCTTTCCGGGATTGTCGACTACGAACCGGCCGAACTGGTCCTGACTGCCCGCGCCGCGACCCCGATCTCGGAAATCGAAGAGCTCCTGCGCCAGTCCAACCAGCAACTTGCCTTCGAGCCGCCCGACCTGGGTCCGCTCTATGGTGCCCCGGCAGAGCGCGCCACGCTGGGCGGTGTCGTGGCCGGCAACCTGTCGGGCCCGCGCCGGGTTCAGACCGGTGCCGCGCGCGATCATACCCTGGGCGTTGAAGTCGCAACGGGCAGGGGAGAGCTGATCAAGGCCGGTGGACGGGTGGTCAAGAACGTGAGTGGCTACGACCTCACCAAACTGATGTGTGGTTCCTGGGGCACGTTGGGTGTGCTCACGCAGATCGCGATCAAGGTCCTGCCTGCACCCGAAAAGACCCGCACGGTCCTGATCTCCGGTCAAAGCGCCGAAGATGCATGCCTTGCCATGACTGCGGCGCTTTCCAGCGCGCATGAAGTTTCTGCCGCGGCCTATCTTCCTGCCCCCATCGCCGACCGGTCGCGTGTCAGCTATGTCGCGGGCGCAGGGGCCGCCGTCACAGCGATCCGTATCGAGGGCCCGCCTGTTTCCGTCGAAGTGCGCAACAACGCACTTCGAGACCTTCTGGCGGCCTTCGGTGACATCGAGGAACTGCACGGTCACAACTCCGGTGCCTTCTGGCAGGAAGTGCGCGATGCAACGCCGTTTTGCAGCACGGGTTCCGTTCTCTGGCGTCTCTCCGTCGCCCCGGCCTCGGGCGGTACCGTGTTGGATGCCCTTGGCGATCTGGGCATCGAGGGCTACCTCGACTGGGGTGGCGGTCTTATCTGGGCAAGTTCCGGTGACAATCTCGACCTCGCTCGGCAGGTGCGCTCCCATGCCGAGGCCGCAGGTGGTCACGCCACACTGGTCCGCGCTCCGGATGCCCTGAAGGCCGCTGTCGGGGTCTTCCATCCCCAGCCTGCGACGCGGGCCGGTCTCAGCCAGCGCATCAAGGACGGTTTCGACCCAATCGGCATCCTCAATCCCGGCCGTATGGTGCAGGGAAGCTAGCCATGGAAACCCGCTTCGATCTTGTCCGGCTCGCCGATCCCCACATCAGGGAAGCCGAGCGCATTCTCAAGACCTGCGTGCATTGCGGTTTCTGCCTCGCGACCTGTCCGACCTATCTGTTGCTGGGTGACGAACGCGACAGTCCGCGCGGTCGAATCTATATGATCAAGGACATGCTGGAAGAGGGACGGCCTGCCGACGCAACGACTGCGCGCCATGTCGATCGCTGCCTGTCCTGTCTTTCCTGCATGACCACATGCCCGTCCGGCGTGAACTACATGCATCTGGTCGATCACGCCCGTGCCCACATCGCCGAAACCCGCAAGCGCCCCTGGATGGAGCGTCTGGTGTGTGGCCTCATCGCACGCACGGTACCCAATCCCGGTCTCTTCCGCCTTTCCCTGATCGGTGCCCTTCTGGCACGGCCCCTGAACGGTCTCTTGCCCAAGCAACTCCGCGCCATGGTGCGTCTCGCCCCACGCCGCATTCCAGAGCCGTCCTGGTCGGACAGGGCCATGATTCATGAGGCGCAAGGTGAGACCCGCAAACGTGTCGTGCTGCTCAACGGCTGTGCCCAGCAGGTTCTGACCCCCCAGGTTAACGAAGCCACCATCCGTCTTCTGACCCGTCTGGGTTGCGAGGTCGTGGTTGCACCAGGCGGTGGCTGTTGCGGCTCCCTCGTGCTTCACATGGGAGACCACGACAGTGCCCTGGAATCGGCCCGCGCGAACATTGCGGCCTGGACCAAGGCCGGCCCCTTCGATGCGGTGATCGCCAATGCCTCGGGCTGCGGCACGCAATTGAAGGAGTACAGCTTTCTTCTGAAGGATGATCCCGACTGGGCAGAGGCTGCAGCGGAAGTCTCGGGCAAGGCGCTGGACGTCTCTGAACTCGTCGGCGACCTGTTGGAATCCGGATCCGCACCGCCTGACGCGCCCCGTGTTGCTTATCACGCGGCCTGTTCTCTGCAGCACGGCCAGAAGATCGTTGCAGAACCGGCCGATTTGCTTCGGCGTGCCGGGTTTGACGTCTGCGACATTCCCGAAGGCCATATCTGCTGCGGCTCGGCCGGGACCTACAATATGCTCCAGCCTGACCTCTCGGCTAAACTTCTCGAACGCAAGGCAATCAACATTGCGACCACCGGCGCGGACGTTGTTGCTGCCGGCAATGTCGGCTGCATGGTTCAGATTGCCAGCGGTATCGGCAAACCTGTCGTGCATCCCGTCGAACTGATCGACTGGGCGACCGGAGGCCCGCGCCCCGTGTCGCTCGATGGTTAGGAGGCCTGCTATGTCGGAAATCAGGGTTAGCGAGCAGCATCACGTTCTTGCCGTCCCCGACATCAGGGCAACGGCGCGCTGGTGGGTTGATGTCATGGGCATGGAAATCTGGATGGAGCCTGAAGGCTGGATTTTCCTGCGCATGGATTCCTTCTCGCTCATGATCGGTGAATGCCCTGATGCCATTTCTCCCCAGGATCTCGGCGATCATCAGTATTTTGCCTATGTCGTTCTCGAAGATGTCGATGCCTACCACGCCGAGATTACGGCTCGCGGTCTTGATGTCGCCGCACCACAGGACAAACCCTGGGGCATGCGCGAGATGCCGGTACAAACGCCGGACGGCCATCGCATCATGTTCGGTCAGGATCTCTGATCGACCCGATCCTTGCCTTTTTGTGCCGGTAAACCTCTCTCTCTGGTTCCACCAACCGGAGATCAGGTGATGGCTCGCAAAACCCCGCGTGTGCGGCGGCGGTCGGGTCCTGCCCGGGCGCTCGCCGATCCCCGTTTTCGCCAGAGGGTTGTTCGCAACCCTAAGGCCTACACAAGAAAGGGCCGTCGCCCCACCGGGCGCGGCCCTTCTGACTCCCGGGATGCCATCACCAGCTTGTGTGTCTGATCGGCTTGGCATTGCGCGATTGCGTTCATAAACTTGGCGCATGATCCGATTCATCGCTCTGACCACCGCGACCGTAGCCCTCTCATGCTGGTTCGTTCTGCAACCGCTCCAGGCGGCACAGGACGACCCGCGTCTGGACTCGCTCTTCGAGCAGCTCCACCAGACCAGCGACCCGGGCGAAGCGCAGTTGATCCAGAGTTACATCTGGGCGCTTTGGGTCGAAGGCAACGATGACGGGTTGAACCAGCTCATGGATGGCGGCACGCGCGCCATGCAGGTTGGTGATCTGAACGAGGCCATCGGCATGTTCGATCAGCTGATCAAGGTTGCCCCTGATTTTGCGGAAGCCTGGAACAAGCGCGCGACCGTCTATTACATGATCGGTCGGTATGATGATTCCATCGCTGACTGCATGAAGGTCCTGGAGCTCGAGCCACGCCATTTCGGCGCCTTGTCGGGCCTGGGTCTCATCTACACCTCGATGGATGACAAGCCCGCCGCGCTTCACTGGTTCCGCGAGGCCCTCAGACAGAATCCGCACATGGAAAATGTTCGCGAACGGGTCGAAGACCTTTCCCGCGAAGTCGAGGGCGAAGCGATCTGAAGCCGGTCTAGTAAACCCGTGCGATCCGCAGGGTGTTGGTGCTGCCCGGTGTGCCGAAGGGAACACCTGCGGTAATGACGATGCGTTCGCCGGGCACGGCAAACCCCTCATCCTTGGCCAGTTTTGTGGCGCGGTGGACCATGTCGACGAAGTCGTTGGCGTCTTCGGTGTGGACCGAATGGACGCCCCATACCAGCGCCAGGCGGCGCGCAGATTCCACCTTGGGGGTCAGACCCAGGATGGGAACCTCCGGGCGTTCACGTGCCGCGCGAAGCGTGGTGGAGCCGGATACCGAATAGGCAACAATCGCACTTGCCTGAATGGTCTCCACGACCTGCCTGGCGGCTGCCGAAATGGCGTCGGCACTGGTTGGTTCCGGCAGTGCGATGGTCGGCTCGTAAAGCGTGTCCTGCTCCACGGCGACCATGATCCGATCCATCATTTCAACCGTTTCGGTTGCGTATTCGCCAACCGCGGTCTCGCCGGAAAGCATGAGTGCATCCGCGCCGTCATAGACGGCCGTGGCGACATCGGATGCTTCGGCTCGGGTCGGTGTGGGTGCCTCGATCATCGATTCCAGCATCTGTGTTGCGACAATCACGGGCTTGCCTGCCTTGCGGCACGCACGGATGATGCGTTTCTGCAGACCCGGTACTTCTTCGGGCTTGAGTTCCACACCCAGATCGCCGCGTGCCACCATGATACCGTCGGCGAGCGCAACAATCTCATCGAGTTCGACAATCGCTGACGGCTTTTCCAACTTGGCCATCACGGCAGCCCGTCCGCCGACCAGTTCGTGGGCTTCGACAATGTCCTGGGGACGCTGAACGAAGGAGAGGGCGATCCAGTCGGCGCCCAGCTCCAGGGCGAACTCCAGGTCTGATCGATCCTTTTGGGTAAGCGCTGCGATCGGCAAGGCGACACCGGGCAGATTGAGGCCCTTGTTGTTGGAAAGCCCGTCACCGGCAATCACCGTGGTCTCGGCAAAGTCCTCGCCGCTGCGTGTCACTTCAAGCACGACGCGGCCATCGTCCAACAGGATGCGATGACCTGCTTCAATAACAGCAAAGATCTCGGGGTGCGGCATGCCGACCCGCGACGTGTCTCCCAGTGTCTCGTCCAGGTCCAGGCGAAAATCCTGACCGCGCTCCAGGGTAACCGCATCACCCTCAAAGCTCCCGATCCGAAGCTTGGGCCCTTGCAGATCGGCAAGCACACCGATGGGCCGGCCGAACCTGGATTCCAGTTCCCGGAGAATGTCGTAGTTCTTGCGATGGTCTTCCTGGCTGCCGTGGCTCATGTTCAGGCGGAAGACGTCAGCGCCAGCCTGGAACAAGGTCGTGATGGCCTCACGGTTTGATGTCGCAGGGCCCAGCGTTGCCACGATTTTGGCTTGTCGTTGGCGGCGCATGATTCGTTTCCTAATGCTTGGCTGTAATCAGAATAACGCGAAAATCGTTCACGTTCGTGCGTGTCGGCCCCGTGACAATGGCATCGTTCAGGGTTGCAAAGAACCCGCCGCTGTCCTGACGTTCCAGGGCGTCTCTCAGATTGATGCCGGCTGCTGCTGCGCGTTCGGGTGTTGTCGGATCGATCACCGCGCCGGCCGCCTTGCTGAATCCGTCGATTCCGTCGGTATCGCAGGCAAGGGCATGAATACCGGGCGTTCCCAGAAGGGCTGATGCCAGAGCCAGAAGGAACTCCTGATTGCGTCCGCCACTGCCGTCACTGCCACGCAGGGTCACCGTGGTTTCACCGCCTGAAAAGATGACGGCCGGTGGCGTTGCCAACCTGCCGTGTTGGGCAATCTCGCGCGCCACAGCTGCATGGACCAACGCCACATCGCGTGCTTCGCCTTCCACGGTGTCTCCCAGCACCACCGGTGTGACACCGTGCTCACGTGCCAGGTTCGCGGCAGCCTGCAGGCTGTCCTGCGGTGTGGCGATAATCTCGGCCGTGACGCCAAACAGACTGGGATCACCGGGTTTTGGGGTCTCGCTTGCGGGATTCTGCAGATGTTCCAGCACCGACAACGGGGCATCAATGTGATAGCGCGCGATCAGTGCAAGAGCCTCTTCGCGTGTACTGGGATCGGCTACGGTTGGCCCGGATGCGATGACCGAGATGTCGTCGCCGGGCACATCAGAAATGGCGAGCGTGGCCACCCGCGCCGGTGCTGCAGCCGCACCAAGGCGGCCGCCTTTGATGGCCGAAAGGTGTTTTCGCACACAGTTCATTTCGTGGATCGTCGCGCCTGAACGCAGCAACGCCCTTGTGACGGCCTGCTTGTCCTCCAGCGCAACGCCGGGCGCAGGCAGGGCAAGAAGTGCTGAACCACCACCGGAAATCAGGCATAGCACCAGATCGTCCTCGGTCAGGCCCTTCACCGCATCCAGGATTCGTCTGGCACCCCGGGTTCCCGCTTCATCGGGCACGGGATGGGATGCCTGAACAACCTCGATCCGGCGTGTGGGCACCTCGTGACCATAGGGCGTGACCACAAGTCCGGAGAGATCGCCATGCCATTGCGCTTCGACCGCTGCAGCCATGGCCGCAGCAGCCTTGCCTGCGCCAATAACGACGGTGCGTCCCTTCGGCGGTGCCGGCAGGCGTCCTGCAAGACACACTTCGGCACGCGCAGCATTTACGGCAGCGTCAAAAAGCGCGTTCAGGAACTGTCGTGGATCATCAATCATCGCCGTTCGTTCTGGCACGGTGTGTCAGGGCTGGCAACGGACATCGCCATCCGTGGATTCAATTCCGCTTTTGGGGCCCTGGAACCTGTCGGGCGTGCGTGGCGCTACGAATTGGTTCCACGCGATCATGATCCGCATTAGGGTCCGGGCCATGGATTCGGTACAAAGAGATTCTTTCAGCGATATGCGCGTGGACGGCGACCCGCTTCTGGGTCCCGACGATCCGCCTGCCTACGAGATTCTCAATCCGCGCGGCAAGGCGTCGTTCGCATTTCTGTGCGATCACGCCAGCAACAAGGTGCCTCTTGCTCTGGACAATTTGGGCCTGCCACAGGAAGAGCTCGAACGGCATATCGGCTGGGATATCGGAGCCGCAGAGATTACGCGTCGGCTTTCTTCACATTTCGACGCACCTGGCGTGCTCGCGGGCTATTCGCGTCTGGTCATCGACTGCAACCGCCAGCTTGATGATGAGCAATCGATCGTTGCCATCAGCGATGGTTCGCCCGTGCCGGCCAACCAGAACATCAGCGATCAGGATGCGGCTGACCGGGCCGATGCCTGTTTCTGGCCCTATCACGAGGCGTGCGCTGCCGTCATTGAAGGGATCGAGGCACGGGGCAAGGTCCCGCCCGTCATCATGATGCACAGCTTCACGCCGGTCATGGGCAGAGGTGAACGCCCATGGCATATCGGCGTTCTCTGGGATCGTGACGGCCGCATGGCATTGCCGCTGATCCAGCACCTGCGTGACCGCGGTGACCTCTGCGTGGGTGACAACGAGCCCTATTCCGGGGCCTCGCCCCACGGTTACACCATGCCGATGCATGCTGCGCGTTATGGCCGCGCAAACGTTCAGATCGAGATCCGCCAGGACCTGATCGACGACGAAGCAGGTGTGGAGCGCTGGACCCAGATCATGATCGAGAGTTTCAGCGCTATTCTGGATGATGAAGCGCTCTATCGACGGGAGGGCTGATCCATGGCGCTGCGCGAACCTGCATTCACCATGGGTGTCGAGGAGGAGTATCTCCTGGTCGATCCTGAAACCGGCGACCTGGCAGAAAACCCACCGGATTCCCTGATTGATGACTGCGTCAAGGAACTGGGTGATCAGGTGACACCGGAGTTTCTGCGCGCCCAGGTCGAGATCGGCACCCGGGTCTGCAAGAACATCAGTGAAGTGCGCGCCGAACTCATGCGCCTGAGAAGTGGCGTGGCCAGGGTCGCGGGCAATTACGGCCTTGCCCCCATTGCAGCCTCGACCCATCCCTATGGTGACTGGCGCGACCAGAGTTACGTCCCCAAGCAGCGTTACGAGGACCTCGCCCGTGACATGCAGGCCGTCGCGCGACGCCTCCTCATCTGCGGCATGCATGTCCATGTCGGGATCGAGGACGAGGAAATGCGCATCGACCTGATGAATCAGGCACGCTACTTCCTGCCGCATCTGCTCTGCCTCTCGACCTCTTCACCGTTCTGGCAGGGCAGGGATACCGGCCTCAAATGTTATCGCCTCACCGTGTTCGACAGCCTGCCGCGCACCGGACTGCCCGAACCGATCGCAAGCTGGTCGGACTATCAGCGCACCATCGAACACATGACCAGTTCCGGGCTCGTGCAGGACGGCTCCAAACTCTGGTGGGATCTGCGGCCCAGCTCCCATTACCCCACGCTGGAAATGCGCATCTGCGATGTCTGCCCCAGCATGGAGGATGCACTCACCATCGCCGCACTGTTCCAGTGCATTCTGCGCATGCTTTACCGTCTGCGCGTTGGTAATCAGCGCTGGCGCGAGTATCCCAACATCCTGATTCAGGAGAACCGCTGGCTCGCTCAGCGTTACGGCAGTCAGAGCCAACTCGTCGATTTCGGTAAACGTTCGCTCATTCCCTATGGCGATCTGCTCGAAGAGATTCTGGTGCTGGTGGCCGAAGACGCGGATGCGCTGGGCTGCACTGCCGAAGTTGAACGCGCACGAGAGATCGTGCGCGGCGGCACAGGTGCCGAAAATCAGCTTGCGGTTTATGCCGGGGCAGGCGGCGCCGATCAGCACAAGGAAGCCATGCGCGCGGTTGTCGCGGACATCGCACAGCGCACAGTCGCTGGAACATCTTGAGGATCACGACCGGCGATCCCACATGGATTGAAGGAACGATACGCACCAAGCGACAGGAGAAGCGTCATGGATGATACCACCCGCACCGAGATCGAAGCCGCTGTCTTCCGGCGTCTGCAGGATCACTTCCAGCGCAAGCCGGATGTGCAGAACATCGACCTGATGAACCTGGCCGATTTCTGCCGCAACTGCCTGTCAAAGTGGTATCTCGCCGAAGCAGAACAGCGCGGTGTCGCGATGGATTATGACGCTGCACGCGAAGTCATCTACGGCATGCCCTATGGCGAGTATAAAGCCAAACATCAGGAAAAGGCGTCCGCCGAAAAGATCACCATCTTCGAGGAAGGTGAAAAGCGGCGCGCCGCCGAAGCCGCCGCGCGCGGCGAGAGTCACTGATCTGGTTTTGAAGTGTCATCCCGGAAACCACCTCGCGGTTATCCGGGATTTCGCAAGTTCAGTGCAGCCTGATTCAGACTGTCGTTACCACTTCTCGATCGCAGGCCTCAGGTCGACCTCATGGCTCCACGCCGTGTGGTGCTGGCGATGCAGGGCCAGATAGGTCTGGGCAATGGCATCGGGATCGAGCAGAGCGTCGATGCCCTTCTCGGGAATCTCGTGGGCGTGGTCGGGTCCGTTGATCTCGCCGTCGATGTTGATGATGGCGACATGCACACCCTGGGGGCCCAGTTCGCGTGCCATTGATTGCGCCAGAGCTCGCAGGCCGAACTTGCCGATCGCGAAACCCGCAAAGTTCGCTGAACCCTTGTAGCAGGCGGTTGCACCGGTGAAGAGAAGGCTGCCGCTGCCGCGTTCACTCATGCGTCGCGCAGCTTCCCGCCCGACAAGGAATCCGCCCAGGCAGGTTACGTTCCACTGCTGCACCAACTCGTCGGTCTCGATCTCCATGACCGGTTTCATCAGGAATCCGCTGGCGTTGTAGACAACCAGATCAGGCAGGCCCAGTTCACCGCTCACCCGGTCGAAGAGCGCGGCCACGTCGGTCTCATCGGTCGCATCGCAGCCATAACCATGGGCCGGACCCTGGTTTACCCTGGTCACATCCTTGGCAATTTCTTCAGCGTTGTGGGGATTGCGCGAAGCAATCGCGACTTCCATGCCGGCAGATGAAAACTGTCGTGCCAATCCCGCACCCAGACCCGCGCCGGCAACGATCACCAAAGCTACGCCACTCTCCTTGTCCGACATGTCATCTCTCCCTTCCTAATTACTGCGCGGCCTGTGCCTGTTGTGGTGGTGTTGCAAACGCTGCCAGCAGCGCCTCGCGACGCTCCGCCGCGCGTTGCATGGCCTCTTCCTTGACCGGGCCGAAGCCGCGAATCTCCAGCGGCAACTGGGCCAGCGCCACGGCAGGAGTGTGATTCGCCTGCGTCAGACCTGCCATCACTGTGGCAAGGTCCTCTTCATACTGGCTGATCAGATTGCGTTCGGCGCGTCGCTCTGCCGTGTAGCCGAAGGGATCGAGCGCTGTGTTCCGCAGACCTTTCACGGCGGCAAGGCCGCGCAGGAACGGTTTGACCCAGGGACCGAAACTGATCTTGCGCGGGCGTCCGGTTGCCGGGTCCTGGCGTGCAAGCAGGGGTGGGGCGAGGTGGAAGCGTATCGTCCCACCGGGCTGAAAGTCACGGGCGAGGCTGCTTTCAAAAGCCGGATCGGTCAGGAGTCGCGCAACTTCGTACTCGTCCTTGATCGCCAGCAGCTTGTGATACCCCGCTGTAACCGCCTCGGTCAGGTCTGTGACACCGGGCAGGATGGCATCTTCGGCTGCCTGAACCTGCTCGACAAGCGTGCGGTAACGCGCCGCCAGCGTCGGGTTCTGGTAATCGGTCAGGTGTTCGCTTCGCCGCTCGATCCGCTCTTCCAGCGTTTCCGAGAGCTGCTGATCCCCGGAAACCGGGCGGGCCTGCACCACGACCCGTGCGACGGCGCCCGGATTCACCACGGCATGGCGACCCAGGGCAAAGGCACGGCGATTGCCTTCGATCGCCACGCCGTTCAGCGCAATGGCCTGGTCGATGGCCTCCAGGCGGATGGGAACCAGACCCTTCTGCCATGCCGCGCCCAACAGCATCATGTTGGCCGCGATGCTGTCGCCGAACAGGGCCGTTGCCTGCTCTGTCATGTCGCTGCTCCAGACATCGTGGGTCACATTGTCGATCCGCGCGATCAGTGGGGCGGCTGCAATGGTGGCATCGACATTGCGCGTGAAGGCTCCTGTCGGGGCTTCGTGACTGTTGACCACCGCATGGGTCCGTCGGGAATCGCCGCGCGCCAGCACTTCGGTCGCCGCGCACTGGACGAGATCGCAACCCAGCAGCAGGTCGGCCTCGCCGACGCCGATTTTGGAGGCATGAAGACCTTCGGGGGATTCCGCGATCCGCACATGGCTCGTTACGCCACCATACTTCTGGGCGAGCCCGATCTGGTCCAGCACCGCAATGCCCCGACCGTCGATATGGGCAGCCCAGCCAAGAATCTGCGCCAGCGTAACGACGCCGGTTCCCCCGACGCCTGCAATCACGATAGACCACGGATTTGCCAGGTCAGGCAGTTCGGGTTCGACAATCTCTTCGCTCAGAAGCGTATCCAGATTGGTCGGTTGGGGCTTTCGGAGTTCCGTGCCTTCAACCGTGACAAAGCTGGGGCAGAACCCCTTCAGGCAGCTCATGTCCTTGTTGCAGGACGACTGATCGATCCTGCGCTTGAGACCGAATTCGGTTTCCACCGGCACGACGGAAAGGCAGTTGGAAGCCACACCGCAATCTCCGCAGCCCTCACAGACCGCCTCGTTGATGACAACGCGTTTGCGCGGATCAACCAACGTGCCGCGTTTGCGCCGCCTCCGTTTCTCCGTGGCACAGACCTGATCGTAGATCAGCGCGGAAACGCCGGGCACATCCCGCAAGCCTCGCTGCACCGCGTCGAGTTCCTCGCGGTCCTGGATCGTGACGCCCTCGGCAAACCCGGTACCTGCGCCATACTTTCCTGGTTCATCGGTCACGACGGCAATGCGCCGGATGCCCTCACCATAGAGCTGATGGCTGATCGCCTGCACGCTGGGCGAGCCTTCGAACGGCTGGCCTCCGGTCATGGCGACTGCGTCGTTGTAGAGGATCTTGTAGGTCACGTTGACGCCCGCAGAAACAGCCGCACGGATCGCCAGAAGACCGGAATGGACATAGGTGCCATCACCGATGTTCACGAACACATGGTTCGTTGCGCGGAACGGCGACAGGCCGATCCAGTTGGCGCCTTCGGCACCCATCTGGGTGAAGGTGACGGTGTCGCGCTCCATGCTCTGGACCAGATAGTGGCAACCAATGCCGGCAAAGGCCTGACTGCCCTGGGGAACATGGGTCGAACTGCTGTGCGGACAGCCCGAGCAGAAATAGGGGATGCGCGAAACAGGTGCGCTGTCGCTGGCGGCAAGGTCCAGTCGTTCCTGCAGTGCCGTTGCGCGCTCCGTCAGGTCACCTGCGCCACCCAGCTTCTCGAGTCTGGCGACCAGAGCCGCAGCAATCATCGCCGGGGAAAGTTCATCCCATGAGGGCAGAAGCGTTTCACCATCCTCGTCCTTTTTGCCGACCACCTGCGGCCTCGCACCATCGGGAAGCGCATAAAGAAGATCGCGTATCTGGGGTTCGATCAGCCCGCGCTTTTCTTCGATGACAAAGATCTCGTCCAGGCCTTCGGCAAAGGCCTTGATGCCCGTGGGTTCCAGGGGCCATGGCATGGCGACCTTATAGAGGCTGATACCGTGCTTCCTGGTCGCTTCATCATCAAGACCCAGTTGCGCCAGAGCCTGGCGCACGTCCAGATAGGACTTACCGACCGTGACGATACCCAGCCGCGCGCCTGGCGTGTCGATCACGGTCCGGTCCAGGCCGTTGGCCCTGGCATAACTCAGCGCCAGATCGATCTTGTAGCGGTGCAGCCGCTCTTCCTTGGCCAGCGCATCATCGGGCCAGCGGATGTGCACGCCTTCCGCCGGCATGAGTCCGTCCTGTGGCAGCACAATTGGGGGTCTGGCCGGTTCGATCATCACCGACGTTGTCGTATCGACGGTTTCCGACACCAGCTTCATGCCGGCCCAAAGCCCGGAATAGCGCGACAGCGCCCATCCATGCAGGCCGTAGTCGAGGAACTCCTGGGCACCGGCGGGATGCAGCACGGGAATCATGGCATCGACCAGGGCGAACTCGCTCTGATGGGCCGATGTCGAGGACTTGCAGGTGTGGTCGTCGCCGGCGAGCACAAGGACACCGCCGTTGCGCGACGTCCCGGCTGTGTTGCCGTGTTTCAGAGCATCACCGGAGCGATCAATGCCCGGACCCTTGGCATACAGCATGGCAAACACGCCATCGACGGTGGCATCGGGAAAGAGATCGGTCTGCTGGCTGCCCCAGACCGCGGTTGCCGCCAGATCTTCGTTGAGGCCCGGCGTGAAGTGGATTGCGTGCTTCTCGGCAAACTGACGGGCCCGCCAAAGGGCGGAATCAAGACCGCCCAGAGGGGAGCCCCGGTACCCTGTCACGAAACAGGCGGTGTTCAGCCCTGCGGCCTGATCCCGGGCGTACTGCAGCATGGGCAGACGCACCAGGGCGTGGGTGCCAGACAGAAGCACCCGGCCTTCCTGTCGGGCATAACGATCATCAAGGGTGACGTTGGCGTGGCTCACTGGATTTCCGTCAGCGCGTCGTCGTGCAGGGCATCAACCTACACCCGGCCAAACCACACAAGCCATGGCTTTATCGGGCAGAGGCGCCTTCGGGCTGCTGGCCATCAGGGTCTTCACCGGCGTCCAGTCCCATGTCGCGAACCTTGCGGTAAAGCGTCGAGCGGCCGATTCCCAAACGTCGCGCCACGCGCGACATCTGTCCGCGATAATGATCCAGCGCATAGCGGATCACGTCAGCTTCCACGTCAGCCAGTGCACGGATTTCACCGTCCTGGCCAAGTACGGGAAGACGCCCGTTCATTTCCTCGTTTCCGCCAGGTTGCGGTGCGGCTTTTGTACCGGCACCGATCAGGCCATCCAGCGGCACACCCTGAGCCCGGGCAATATGCGGGAAGTCGCTGGTCGAAAGCCGCTCACCGTCACACAGCACCACGGCACGGAACACGGCATTTTCCAACTGGCGCACGTTGCCCGGCCAGGCATAGCCCGAAAGCATGGCCATCGCCGCGTCATCAACCGATGTCACCGGCTTGTGCTCAAGCGCTGCAAAACGACGAACGAAATGGTCGACCAGTTCGGGAATGTCGGAATTGCGTTCGCGCAGCGGCGGCACGTGCAGCGGGAAGACGTTGATGCGGTAGTAGAGATATTCGCGGAAGCCGTTTTCGTTCACCATCGCGAAGAGATCGCGGTTGGTGGCAGCAATCAGACGCACATCAACATGCACTGTCTTGCGTCCGCCCACCGGATCAACGGTGCCTTCCTGCAGGGTGCGCAGCAGCTTGACCTGCATGTCTGGTTTCAGCTCGCCGATCTCGTCCAGGAACAGGGTGCCGCCATCGGCCTCCTCGAACTTGCCGATATGCTTGGCCGATGCGCCGGTAAACGCACCTTTCTCGTGGCCGAACAGCATGCTCTCGATCAGGTTTTCCGGGATCGCGCCACAGTTCACGGTGACGAACGGCTTGCCGACGCGGGGACCGTTACTCTGCACGAACCGCGCAATCAGTTCCTTGCCGACGCCGCTTTCGCCCTCGATCAACACGGGAATCTGTGATTGGGCTGCGCGCATCGCCAGATCGATCGTGGCGCGCAGAGCGTCACTGTTGCCGACAATGTCGTCGGTGCGGATGCCGCCATCGGCCTGACGCTGCAGCCGCGAAACCTCGCCTCTCAGCGAGCCCAGCTTCATGGCGTTGTCCAGCGTGACCTTCAGGCGCTCAGGGGCGACCGGTTTCACGATGAAGTCTGCCGCGCCGGCGCGCATGGCCTTCACCGCTATATCGACACCACCATGACCGGTCAGCACAACGACAGGAAGATCAGGCAGGGCAGGCGTGAGCTTTTCGAGCACCGTCATGCCATCAACGCCTGGCATGTTGAGGTCCAGGAGCACGCAATCTGGCCGCAGGGGCTGATCGGCATGCAACAGCATTTCCAGCGCGACACCACCGTCGTCGGCAGTTTCGGCGCGGAATCCCATGGATCCGACGATTTCGCCATAAAGGCGACGTTGAACGGGATCGTCGTCGACGATCAGAAGTTGCTGCGACATGGTACGTTCCTGTTCCTTAATGGAACATTATGAGCGGTTCGTATCATATCGGCACAATTTGGGGCAAGAAAATAGGGCCCATGCCAGATGAGAAGATCAATAAAGTGCGTTCAGCGCCTCACCATAGACGCCCTTCACGGCATTGCGCCGCACCTTCATGGTCGGGGTCATCTGACCGTTGTCGACCGTGAAAGCCTCGCTGGCAATCATGACACGTTTGACCTTTTCGATGGCTGAAAGGTGCTGGTTTGCGCGATCCACGGCCGCCTTGATCTCGCTGAGCAGTGCAGGTTCATCGGCCAGATGGGACAGGCGTGGGGATGAGAGGTTGTGGCGCTTGGCGAATTCCACGAGGTAGCTTTCGTCGGGCACGATCAGGGCTGCCAGATAGGGTTTCTGGTCACCGATGACCAGGGATTGGCCAATCTCTGGTTCCAGATTCAGGATGCCTTCCACCCGTTGTGGCGCAATGTTGTCGCCGCCGGAGTTGACGATCAGGTCCTTCTTGCGATCGGTGATCATGAGGTGACCGTCCTCGTCAAACACACCGATGTCTCCGGTATGCAGCCATCCATCCTTCAGCGCTTCGGCCGTTGCTTCGGGGTTGTTCCAGTAGCCGTCCATCAGCAGGCCGCCACGCACCAGGATCTCGCCGTCTTCGGCCAGTTTCACCTCGACTTCGGGCAGGGGCTTGCCCACCGCATGCATCTTGATGCGGTCGGGCAGGTTGCAGGAGACCACCGGCGCCGATTCCGTCTGTCCGTAACCCTGTAAGAGGGTCAGGCCCAGTGCGGAGAAGAAGGTTCCGATTTCGGGATTGAGCGGTGCTCCGCCCGAGACCAATGCCTTGAGCCGACCTCCAAATCGGGTCCGCACCTTGTCGCGCACCAGCTTGTCGAGCACCCGATCCTGCAGATGTTCGATCAGGCCAAGCTTCTCGCCGTTGAGTTTCTTGGTGCCAAGGTAGACGGCCTTTTCGAAGAACTCCTTCTTCATTCCCTTTTCACGATTGACCCCGGCCAGAATGCGCTGGCGCATGACTTCATAGAGCCTGGGCACGCACGGCATGATCGTAGGCCGTGCTTCGGGCATGTTGGTAATCAGGGTGTCGGCACCTTCGGCATAATAGATTTCCGCTCCGATCGAGATCGGGAAATAGAGGCCGCAGGTATGTTCATAGGAATGGGACAGCGGCAGGAACGAGAGAAAGGTCTCGACGCCTGACAGCAGCGGCCTGAAGCCCAGATAGATGCTCTTGATGTTCGACATCACCGCGTGATGGGAGAGTATGACACCCTTGGGCAACCCTCCGGTGCCCGATGTATAGATAAAACAGGCTGAATCCCTGCGCGTGATCTGGCCCGCGCGTTCCTCGACCGCTTCGGGGGCTCCGCGTGTCATGGCCTCTTTCCAACCCACTAACGTGACCCCGTCGATGCTTTCGGCCTCTTCCATCGTGATGACGGTACGTGCGTCCGACTTTGCGCAGGCCGGCAGCAGACGTTTCGCCAGGGCTGATGTCGAGACAATGGCCAGTTTGGCACCGCTGTCGTTCAGGACGTGTTCATGCAGCGCTTGCGTATTGGTGGTGTAGGCCGGAACCGTGATCGCGCCGGCGGCCATGATCGCCAGGTCGGCCACGACCCAGTTGGGCCGGTTTTCGGCAACCAGGACGACGCGGTCGCCTTTTTCGATTCCCAGATCAGTCAGGCCGGCTGAAAGCCTGCGGACCTCATCGGCCACGCTTGCCCAGTTCTGGGGCCGGTATGTGCCATCGTGTTTCGACCACAGGAACGGCCGGTCGCCATGTTGGTGTGCGACATCAAAAAACATGGTGGCCAGGTTTGGCCAGTCGTCATAGGTCATGGATCTCCGCCCACAGCTTGCCCCATCACTAGATAGTGTGATCGGGCGTCTGAAACAAACGGTGGTGGCGAAGTATCCCTGCCTCACCCATATGAAGGGGCGATTAGGATCGCGTTTCAAACCCCGATGGAGTTCTTCATGTCAGACGCTGCCAACCTTGGTCACCTGCCCGAATGGGACCTCACCGACCTATATGCCGGTCCCGATGACAAGGCGCTGGAGGCAGACCTCAAGGCTGTCGATGGCAAGGCAGAGAAATTCGAGAAGGACTTCAAGGGCAAGCTGGCGACACTGTCGCCTGCCGGCTTCCATGATGCCATCGGGCAGTATGAGGCGATTGAGGACACGCTTGGGCGTATTGCCAGCTACTCCCAGCTTCTCTTTGCCGGCGACCAGACCAATCCGCAGTTCGCTCAGTTCTACCAGGACATCCAGGAGCGCCTGACTGTCACGACCAGCCGCCTGATCTTCTTCACGCTGGAGATCAACAAGATCGATGACGCGGCCATGGAAACCCTGCTTTCAGACAGCGCCGTGGCGCGCTACCGGCCCTGGCTGGATGATATCCGTTCCTTCCGTCCCCATCAGTTGTCGGATGATGCCGAAGCCATGCTGCATGAGCTTTCGGTGGTGCGCGGCCAGTCCTGGGGTCGCCTGTTCGACCAGACCATCGCAGGCCTGCGCTTCGACATCGACGGTGAGTCGCTCACCGAAGCCCAGACCCTTGATCTGCTTTCATCGGGTGATCCGGCCAAACGCGAGACCGCGGCACGCGAACTTGCCCGCGTCTTCAAGGCCAATGAATCCCTCTTTGCCCTGATCACCAACACGCTCGCCAAGTCCAAGGCCATCGAAGACGGCTGGCGCCACTTCGCGCGCCCGATCTCTGCACGCAACCTCGCCAACCAGGTCGAGGACGAGGTGGTGGATGCGCTGATCTCCTCGGTCCGTGATGCCTTTCCCCGGATTTCGCATCGCTACTACGCCATGAAGGCGCGCTGGATGGGCGTCGAAAAGCTCAACTGGTGGGATCGCAATGCGCCGCTGCCCGACCAGGACGACCGCGAAATCCCCTGGGACGATGCGCGCGCCACCGTCCTGGGTGCCTATGGTGATTTTGCTCCCGAGATGGCCGAGATCGCCGAGGTCTTCTTTGAGAAGAACTGGATCGACGCCCCGGCTCGTCCTGGCAAGTCCGGCGGTGCCTTTGCCCACCCCACGGTGCCGTCGGCCCATCCCTTCGTGTTGCTCAACTATCAGGGCAAGACCCGTGACGTCATGACTCTGGCTCACGAACTGGGCCACGGTGTGCACCAGGTCCTTGCGGCAGAGCAGGGACCTTTGTTGGCCGATACCCCGCTCACCCTGGCCGAAACCGCGTCGGTCTTTGGTGAGCAGCTCACCTTCCGCCGATTGCTGGATGCCGAAGAGGATCCCCAGCGTCGCCGCATGATCCTGGCGTCCAAAGTTGAGGACATGATCAACACCGTGGTGCGCCAGATCGCCTTCTGCGAGTTCGAGCGCCGAATCCATGATGCCCGTGCCGACGGCGAGCTCACGCCCGATCAGATCGGTGATATCTGGATGGCCGTGCAGCATGAAAGCCTGGGTGAGGCCTTCAACTTCGACGACGATTACCGCAGCTTCTGGTGTTACATCCCCCACTTCATCCATACGCCCTTCTACGTCTACGCCTATGCCTTCGGCGACTGCCTGGTGAATGCGCTCTACGCCCATTACCAGGAGGCCGAAGCAGGCTTCCAGGATAGCTTCTTCGACATGCTCAAAGCCGGCGGCACCAAACGCCACAAGGAGCTGCTGGCACCCTTCGGCCTCGACGCGTCGGACCCTGCCTTCTGGTCCATGG
>CALIUG010000190.1 GCA_938048755.1 uncultured Alphaproteobacteria bacterium | reverse complement strand
TCACGGGTTTCGCGCCCAGCGCGCCCAGATTGCCCAAGCCCAGCACTGCGGTGCCGTTGGAGACAATCGCTACGATGTTGCCCTTGGAGGTGTAATCGAACACCAGTGCAGGATCGCGGTGGATCTCCAGGCAAGGTGCCGCAACGCCCGGAGAATAGGCGAGCGAAAGATCGCGCGCGGTATCAAGTGGTTTGGTCGGCGCAATTGCCAACTTGCCCGGTCGCCCTTCGGCATGAAACCGCAGCGCCTCGGCGTCACTGACCTTCATCTGATCCGACATTCTTGTTTTCCGTGATGTGTCCTGAAATCAACGTAGCGCTATGCTGCGTTGCAGCAAAGAGAAAGTCATGTCCGTAAAAATCGCCCTTTGGCGCGACGGACTCTTGTTTGTCACTCCAAGCAGGATCAGGCTCAGCCCAACATCGATGGAATGACCACCATGGCAAGTACTGTCCTGGACGACCCCGACATCCAATCCGTGCGTGCATGGATGGCCAACCCGCCTGACACCGAGTCAGTGGCCAACTTCATGCCCGGGCCCGGCATTGAACGCCTCGATCTAGCGTTCGATGTCGCCAAACTGCGCACGGCTCTGGACGAAGCCCTTTCAGTCCGGTCCTGGCATGGCGAGAGTTTCCGCGCCCTGCCCCTGACCCGCCGTCCCGGAGTCGAAAGCGTCAGTGCCAACGATCTCTCCGGACGTTACTGGATGCGGCGTGACGAACGGTATGTCGAGGAACCCATGGAGGACCTCGTTGACGAATCCGCCTTCAGCGAGTTCGAGCCGGCCTTTGCCGGCACCTATTTCGAACATGTCCATACCGAGCTTGCCAGACGTTTCACCATCGGGCGCATGCGGGTGCTGGCCAAGGACATCTACACCTGCAATTCCTGGCACCGCGACCCCGAGCCGCGCCTGCACATTCCCATCATCACCAATCCGGGCTCGTTGTTCATCGTGAACCATCACGTCACCCACCTGCCCGCCGATGGCTCCGTGTTCTTCACCGACACACGCGGCTATCACACGGCTCTGAACGGCGGCGGCGATGTCCGGGTTCACATCGTCGCAGCCCTCGTGCGTTAAAGCGAATTCACACGTCAGTATCGGAGCAAGTTTCATGGCCATGACTTCTGCCTATCCTGCGGGCGCAACATCCGGTGCCAACGCACCCGGCAAGATCGACTTTCGCAGCGATACCGTAACGCGGCCGGATGCGGTCATGCGCGAGGCCATGATGCGCGCAGAGGTTGGCGACGATGTTTATGGCGACGACCCCACCGTCAACGCTCTGGAAACCAGGGCGGCCGGGCTCCTGGGCAAGGAAGCGGCGGTGTACTGCGCGTCGGGTACGCAGGCGAACCTTTCGGCCATGCTTAGTCACTGCCAGCGCGGCGAAGAAATCATCGCAGGCCACGGTTATCACGTACTGTCGGCCGAGGCCGGGGGCTGTGCGGCCCTGGGCGGCATCGTTCCCTGTGCCATTCGCACCGGTGCGGACGGCGGCCTCGACCCAGACGATGTGGAAGCCGCGATCAAACCCGACGATCCGCATTATCCCATCAGCCGCCTGCTCAGCCTGGAAAACACCATGGGCGGGCGTGTCCAGAGTGTCGAACGCCTGAACGCAGCCACAGCGGTCGCGCGCCGCCACGGCCTTTCGGTGCATCTCGATGGCGCGCGCCTGATGAATGCATCCGTTGCGTTGGGTGTGTCAGCCAGTGATCTCGCCGCCTGCGCTGATACCGTCACACTCTGCCTCTCCAAGGGTCTGGGCGCCCCGGTCGGTACGGTTCTGGCCGGTCCTGCCGATGTGATTGCCCGGGCCCGGCGTCAGCGCAAACTGCTGGGCGGCGCCATGCGTCAGTCCGGTGTGCTGGCGGCCTGCGGGCTCCATGCGCTCGACCACAACGTCACGCGCCTGGCCGAAGATCACGCCAATGCAAGGCATCTGGCCGAGGGCCTGTCCGAACTGCCCGGCTTCGAGATCGATCTGGAGAGCTGCCAGACCAACATGGTCTTTGCCCGTCTGCCCGCCGACAACTGGCGGGCAATCCTCGATCATGTCGACGAGGCAGGCGTGACCCTGTCGCGTGGCCGCGAACTGCGGTTGGTCTGCCACAAGGACATCACTTCCGACGGCGTGGAAATCGCCCTGCAGGCTTTTCAACAGGCCGCCACTTCCTGACCGCGACCGGCTGCCAGCCGGGCCGACAACTGTGCTAAGTTCCCGGCTGAACCTTGATCCAGCCAGGAATCGCCAACGTGTCCCAGGATGCCACCACAGGCACGCCCGAAGCGGCACCGCCAACCACCGTGGAAACCACGGGGGCAAAGGCGGGCACAGGGCAGATGACGCCCATGATGGCGCAGTACTGGTCGATCAAGCAGGAGAACCCGGCCACTCTGCTGTTCTTCCGCATGGGCGATTTCTACGAGCTGTTTTTTGACGATGCGGTTCAGGCTGCTGCCGCGCTCGACATCGCGCTGACCAAACGCGGCAAGCATCTGGGCGAGGATGTCCAGATGTGTGGCGTTCCCGTCCATGCCGCAGAAACCTACCTGGAACGTCTGATCCGCCACGGCTTCAAGGTCGCGATCTGCGAACAGATCGAAGATCCCGCCGAAGCCAAGAAACGCGGTGCAAAGTCGGTCGTCAAACGTGATGTCACGCGCATCGTCACGCCGGGCACCATCACCGAAGATACCCTGCTGGATTCCCGCCGTTCCAACCAGCTGGCGGCCCTGGCGCGTGCGCAGGACGAGATGGCTGTTGCCTGGATTGAGATGTCGACCGGCGCCTTTGCTGTCGAGCCGGTCAGCCCTGCCGCGCTCGCTGCTCTGCTCGAACGCGTCGCACCCGCCGAGCTGGTGCTGCCCGAGACATTGTATGATGACGATGATCTTGCCGACGCCCTGGGCCCGCTGCGCGAGGTGCTTTCGCCCGAACCCGCGGCCCGGTTCGACAGCCGCAGCGGCGAGCGGCGCCTGAAGGAGCTTTTCGGCGTTGCAGCGCTGGACGCCTTTGGCCAGTTCGGACGGGCGGAACTAGCCGCCATGGGCGGGCTCGTTGCCTATGTCGAACTCACCCAGAAGGGCAAGCTGCCCCGTCTGGGCTCCCCGCGTCGCCAGTCGGCCGGGGAAACCATGGCGATCGATGCCGCCACACGGCGCAATCTGGAGATCATGCAGGCCCTGGACGGTTCGCGCCGCGCCAGTCTGCTGGGGGTCATGGACCGCACCGTGACCGGTGTCGGCGCACGCCAACTCGCCCAACGCCTTTCTTCGCCCCTGACCGATTCCGCGGCCATTGCACAACGTCACGACGCCGTGGCGGCCTTTGCCGACGACCGCACCCTGCGTGAAGACACCCGGGTACTGCTGGCCGAAACCCCGGATCTGGAGCGGGCCCTGGGCCGACTGTCCCTGGGCCGTGGCGGACCGCGCGATCTTGTTTCCATCCGCGAAGGCCTGAAGGCCGGTGGTGCCATTGCTCGCCGGCTCGCCGGTGTTACCGACCTGCCCCGGGAACTGGCAGACGCAATCACGCACCTTCAGAATCCCCCCGATGTCGTGACCCATCTTGATGCCGCGCTGGATGACGAGCCGCCCCTGCTTGCGCGCGACGGCGGGTTCGTTCGCAAGGGCCATGCCGAGGCGCTCGACGAGGCCAGAGCGCTGCGCGATGACAGCCGCCGCCATATCGCTGGCCTGCAGACCCGCTATCAGGAGATGGCCGGCGTGCCTTCGCTGAAGGTGCGTCACAACAACATGCTGGGCTACTACGTCGAAACGACCCAGGCCCATGCCGACAAGCTCGACCGGGACACCTTCATCCATCGCCAGACCATGGCCAACGCTATGCGTTTCACGACCGTGGAGCTTGGCGAGCTGGAAGCGAAAATCTCCCAGGCCGGAGACCGCGCCGTTGCCCTGGAACTAGAGGTCTTTGCCGCACTGGTCGAGGATACCCTTGCCGCCGGTGACCGGATCGCACGTGCCGCCACCGCGCTTGCCGTGATCGATGTTTCCTGCGCCCTGGCGTTGCTCTCGAGCGAACGCAACTACAAGCGCCCCGTGATCACAGACGACGTTGCCTTTGACATTGCTGGCGGACGCCATCCCGTGGTCGAGGCGTTGGCGGACCCGGCAACCGGCCAGGCCTTCATCGCCAACGATTGCCGTCTGGAGGACGAGGCCCGCCTGTGGTTGCTGACCGGGCCCAACATGGCCGGTAAATCGACCTTTCTGCGTCAGAACGCGCTGATCGCCATCATGGCACAGATGGGCAGTTTCGTGCCCGCAACCTCAGCCAAAATCGGCATAGTCGACCGACTGTTCAGCCGCGTGGGTGCGGCCGACGATCTTGCACGCGGTCGCTCGACCTTCATGGTCGAGATGGTCGAAACCGCCGCCATCCTCAACCAGGCCGGCAGCCGTGCACTGGTCATTCTCGATGAAATCGGACGCGGCACAGCGACCTTTGACGGGCTGTCTATTGCCTGGGCAACCCTCGAACATCTCCACGAGACCAACAACTGCCGCGCGCTTTTTGCCACGCACTATCACGAGCTCACCGCGCTGGCGGCAAGGCTCGAGGCGCTCAAGCCCCACACCATGCGCGTCAAGGAATGGCAGGACGATATCGTCTTCCTCTACGAGGTCGGTCCCGGGGCCGCCGACCGCAGCTATGGCATCCATGTCGCACAGCTGGCCGGACTGCCGCCGGCCGTCATCACCCGTGCCGAAGAGGTCCTGAAGATCATCGAATCGGGCGAACAGGGCAGCGCGCTGGTGCGCCTGGCCGACGACCTGCCGCTGTTCCAGGCCGTCGCCCACCAGCCCGCCAAGTCAGCCACCGAACAGGAGCCTTCCCCGCTTGAAGAGGCGGTCGCGGCCATCGCGCCCGACGAACTGACACCGCGCGAGGCGCTCGATCTGATCTATCGGTTGAAGGATCTTGCGGAGCGCGAGGCATGAGCCGCAATCCTCTGGTTCCAAAGAGCAGCAGGATCGTCAGCCGGCGCAAGCTGGATGCTGCCCTGGAAGCGCTAGAAGCCGGAGATGGCGCCGGGCTTCTGGCAACGCTGAGCAGCACCGTGGAAACCGGCCGTGACGAGATCCAGCGCCGTCTGGAAGCCCATGCACCGGGTCCTGAACTGGTCGCCGGCATGAGCCTGCTGATGGACGAAGTGATCAAGGCCATGATGCGCCACATCACCGAGCGTGTTTCGCCCAACCACAATCCGCTCAAAGCCGAGCGCATCGCCATTGTCGCGGTCGGTGGTTACGGGCGGGGTGAACTCGCCCCCTATTCCGACCTCGACCTGCTGTTCCTGCTCGCCTACAAACCCACACCCTGGCAGGAGCAGGTCATCGAACGTGCGCTCTATCTGCTCTGGGACATGGGCCTGAAGGTCGGCCATGCCGTGCGCACCGTCGACGATACGATCCGTCGCGCCCAGGGCGACATGACAATCCGCACCGCCGTGCTGGAAGCCCGCTTTCTCTGGGGCGATCGCAATCTCTATCGCAGTCTCGAGCGCCGCTTCGGCCGCGATGTCGTCTCTGAATCCGGACCGGAGTTTGTTCACGCCAAGCTTGCCGAACGCGATGCACGCCACCTGAAGATGGGTGATTCCCGCTATGTGCTGGAACCCAATGTGAAGGAGGGCAAGGGCGGCCTGCGCGATCTCCACACCCTCTTCTGGATCGCCAAGTACCTCTACCGCGTCAAACGCATTGCCGAGCTGGGCGAGGCCGGTGTCTTCAACAAACTGGAGCTCTCCCGCTTCGCGCGCTCCGCGGATTTTCTGACCCGCGTACGCTGCCATCTCCATGTCATCAGCGGACGCGGCGAAGAACGGCTTACCTTCGATTCCCAGACCGAGATTGCCCGGCGAATGGGATTCTCCGACGGACGCAGCCAGCGCGCCGTCGAGCGTTTCATGAAACGCTACTTTCTCGTCGCCAAGGAAGTCGGCAATCTCACGCGCATCTTTGCTGCAGCCATCGAAGACAGTCAGGAGGCGCCACGCAACCGTGTGCGTTATGGCGTGGCCCGCGAAAAGATCGGCATCTTTCCCGTCGAGGGCGGGCGTCTGGCGCTGCCCGACCGCCGCCATTTCGAGGAACATCCTCGCGACCTCATCGGCATGTTCGCCATTGCTCAGGAGCAGGATATCGACCTGCATCCCCGCACCCTGTGGGTCATGACCCAGAACATTGCCCGCCTGGACAACGATCTGCGGGAGGATCGGCAAGCCAACGAACTCTTCATGCAGATCCTGACCTCACGCAACGACCCTGCGCGGGCCCTGCGTTCCATGAACGAGGCCGGCGTGATGGGCCGTTTCCTGCCCGATTTCGGCAGGGTCGTCGCCCAGATGCAGCACGACATGTACCATGTCTATACGGTCGACGAGCATTCGATCCTGGCGATCAGCATTCTATCGGGCATCGAACGCGGCGAGCTGGAGGATGAGCTGCCGCTTGCCACCGAAATCTTCCCCAAGATCCTGCAGCGCCGCGTGCTTTATCTTGCCGTTCTGCTTCATGACATCGCCAAGGCGCGCGGCGGAGACCACTCCGTTCTGGGTGCAGAGGTCGCCGACGAACTGGGCCCCCGCCTGGGTTTCAACGCCGAGGAAACGGAAACCGTCGCCTGGCTGGTGCGCCATCACCTGTTGATGTCGAACACCGCCTTCCGCCGTGACCTGACCGATCCCCAGACCATCGAGGATTTCGTCAAGGTCGTGCAATCGCTCGACCGCCTGCGCCTGCTGCTGGTGCTGACCGTTGCCGATATCCGCGCCGTCGGGCCCAAGGTCTGGAACGGTTGGAAGGGCGAGTTGCTGCGCGAACTCTACTATCGCGCCGAAGAGGTCATTTCCGGCGGTCATGGCGAGGCCATCGCGAAACAGCAGCGCGTCCAGTCCATCACCGATGCCCTGCGCGAAGGTTTGGGTAACTGGGACAGCCGTGCCGTGGATGTCCATATCGCCCGCCTCATCACACCCTATTGGCTGGCTTTCGACACCCCGACCCATCTGGCCCACGCAGAACTGATGCGCCGTGCCGAGGATGAAGGCGAGCGCGACCTCTCCTTTGCCGTCGAGACCCGTGCCGATCACTTCCGTGACGTCACAGAGGTGACGGTGTTCATCCCCGATGCACGCGGCGTCTTTGCGCGACTGGCAGGCGCCATCGCCATCGCCGGTGCCAACATCGTCGACGCGCGCATTTTCACGACACTCGACGGCATGGCGCTTGATACCTTCTGGGTTCAGGACGAACGCGCCGGTGCCTTCGACGACGAACGCCGCCTGGCGCGCCTGAAGACCCTTGTGCGCCAGATCGCCGACGGCTCGCTCGACCTCGAGGGCGAAGTCGCGCGGCGGCGTCACGACTGGCAACACGCCATGACCCTGCCCGTCGCGCCGCGGATTCTGATCGACAACAACGCCTCAACCAAACACACCCTGATCGAGATCACGGCACGGGACCGTCTGGGCCTGCTATATGATCTTGCCCGGGCCCTGACCGATCTGGGCCTCTCCATCGTCACGGCCCGTGTCGCGACCTTTGGGGAACGTGCCGTCGATGCATTTTATCTACGCAACAGCTTTGGCCTGAAGATCACCAGCGAAGCCCAGCTTGCCAAAATCCGCGCACGCCTCATCGAGGTCATCGACGAAGCCGAAACCACTGACTTCGCCGGCGCGGCGGAGTAAGCCTTGCAGCAGGTGATTTCCCGCGCCCACTGGCACGGCCGGGTCTGGCGCATGGCCTTTCCGATCATGCTGTCCAACCTGACGCTGCCCATCGTCGGGGCGGTCGATACGGCAATGGCAGGCCATCTGCCGGGCCCGGAATATCTGGGCGGCGTTGCCGTGGCCGTCCTGATTTTCAGCTTTGCCTTCATGAATTTCAGTTTCATGCGCCTTTCAACCACCGGCTACATTGCCCAGGCCCTTGGGCGGGGCGACAGAGGCGAGCTCAAGGCCGTCATCCTGCGCGCAGGTATCCTGGCCTTCGCCATCGCTCTGCCGCTGATGGCCTTGCAGGGGCCCATCCTCTGGGTCGCATTGGAACTCATCAGCGCCAGCCCGGAGGTATCAGCCCAGGCTGCGGCCTACTTCAACGTGCGCATCTGGGCCGCACCTGCCGTGATGGGCAACTTCATTGTGCTGGGTGTTTTGATCGGCATGCAGAAGGCCGGCTGGGCGCTTGGCGTACAGGTTGTCATTGCCGGCACCAATGTGATGCTTGATCTGCTGTTTGTTCTTGAATTCGGCTGGGAAGTGCCGGGACTCGCCGGGGCAACTGTGCTTGCTGAGTATGCCGGCCTCATCGTCGGGGTGGTGGTGCTCATGATTGTCGTCCCGGGCGCCCGCATCACCTGGCCGCTGGCCGCTGCCACCAGACTGACGGCCTATCTCCCGCTGCTTGCGCTCAATCGTGATCTTCTGATCCGCACCCTGGTCCTTAGTCTGGCCTTTGCCGTCTTTGTAAGCCTGTCGGCACGCACCGGCGATGTGACGCTTGCGGCCAACGAAGTCCTGATGATGTTCCTGACCTTCGCCAGCTTCGCGCTGGACGGTTTTGCCAATGCCTGCGAGGCGATCGTGGGCGAAGCCTACGGCAAGCGGGACCGCCGCTCGATGCAGAATGCGGTCGCGGTCTCGACGGTCTGGGCCGGGCTGACCGCCAGCGTGTTCTGTCTGGTCTTTGCCGTCTTCGGCGGTGGCATCATCAACCTCATGACCGACGTCGAAGAGGTGCGCGCCGTTGCCAGGGATTATCTGCCCTATGCCGTCCTGATGCCGCTGTTTGGTGTCTGGTCGTTCCAGCTGGACGGCATCTTCATCGGCACAACGCGAGGCCGGGACCTGCGCAACGCCATGCTCATCTCCACCGTGGTCTATCTGCCCGCGAGCTATCTGCTGTGGCTGGAACTGGGAAACCACGGCCTCTGGATCGCCCTCATCGTGCTCTTCATCCTGCGCGCGCTCACCCTGTGGGTGCGTTATCCCCGCCTGATCCGCGAGACCGAGACCGCGTCAGTCTGAACCCTTCCGGAACGGCAGGACGGCAAGACGCCCGAGCGGCAATTCAGGCTCCCCCTCCACACCCAGGGTCATGGCCGGTGTGCGTTGTGTCGGGCTGGCGCTGGCGAACAACCGGTCCCACACCGAGAGAATCGTGGCGTAGTTGGAATCGGTCTCGGCGCGACGGTCATGATGGTGCACCCAGTGGATGCCCGGCGTGACGATGACCCAGGAGAGGCAGCGCTCCAGCCAAGGGGCCAGGCGCAGGTTGGAATGTTGAAAGCCCGCCGCCACCAGCACCAGGGCCTCTAAGATCAGCACGGATTCCAGCGGCATCCCCAACAGGACGATCGCGCCGGCGCGAACCAGTGCCGAGAGCAGGACCTCGCCGGGGTGAAATCGGACCGAGGTCGAGACATCAAGCGCCTGATCGCGATGATGAACCTGATGAAAGCGCCACAGGAACGGGATGACATGGTTGAGCCGGTGCCAGCCATAGATCCAGCAATCGAGCAGCAGAAGATCAAGCCCCAGTCCCGGCAGACCCGACCACCATTCGGGCCGCCAGCCCAAACCATGCCGGGCGGCGAACACCGTGACCGGCACCACCACCGCAAGGGATAACAAACTGTTGCCCACCCAGAACGCCAGATTCCGCACCAGGCGGGGCCAGCGGAAGGTCCCGGGCACCGACGGCAGCAGCCGCTCCGCCAGAAACAGGACGACCATGACACCAAGCGCCAAACCCTTGATCAGGATCAGATGGTCGGTCACATCGGGCATCGCGTTTCGCGTTATCCTCTTCAGCCATCGATATGGTACGCTTTTGCCTTCATCTCTGCGAAACCAGCGATCACATCATGACACATCAAGGTTCCCTGCCGCTTGTCGGAATTCCCTGCGATCTGCGCCAGATCGGCATTCATCCCATGCATGTGGTCGGCGAGAAGTACATCAATGCCGTCGCCCACGGGGCCGGCGTGATGCCCATGCTGATGCCCTGCTTCGGCGAGGGTGCCGATCTCGAGCCGCTGGAAAACCTCTACGGCGTCGATGACCTGCTCGACCGCATCGACGGTGTCTTCCTGCCCGGCAGCCCCAGCAATGTCGGGCCGCATCATTACGGTGGTCATGACCCGCGTCCCGATACCCTGCAGGACCCCCAGCGCGATGCGCTCACCCTGCCGATGATCCGCCGCATCGTGGAGCGCGGCATTCCCCTGTTTGCCGTGTGCCGTGGCATCCAGGAACTGAACGCGGCTCTGGGCGGCACCCTCTTCCAGCATGTCGAGGAAGTGCCCGGTCGCATGGATCATCGCGAGAACAAGGACGATCCGCGCGAAAAACAATACGGCCCCGCGCACAGCATCACCGTCACACCAGGCGGTGTGCTGCACGGCATCACCGGGCTCGAGACCTATGAGATCAACTCGATCCACGGCCAGGGTGTTGATCAGCCCGCCGAACGCGTGTCGGTCGAGGCGGTTGCACCCGATGGCCAGATCGAGGCAATTTCCGTCAAAGGCGCGCCCTTCCTGCAGCTGGGCGTGCAATGGCACCCGGAATGGCGCTTCCGCGAACGCGCACCCGACCACGCCCTTTTCACCGCCTTTGGCGAGGCCTGCCGTGCCTATGGCGCTGCCCGTCTTGCCGCTTCGGCAGCCTGAACCAGAACGGAGTTTTCATGTCCATCGATCCTGAATCCTGGCTGCGCGAACACGGCATCAACGAAATCGAATGCATGGTCGCCGACCTCACCGGCATGCCGCGCGGCAAGATCCTGCCCCGTGACCGGTTCCTGCGCTCGCTGACCGACAAGTCCCTGCGTATGCCGGGCGACGTCTTCTACCAGACCGTCACCGGCGAATATCCCGAACCCTATCCGGGCGATGAAACCTCGCCCGACATGATCCTTTACCCCGATATCGAGACCCTGCGGCGCGTGCCCTGGTATGACGATCCCACAGCCCAGGTCATGTGCCATGTCACCTGGCGTGACGGCTCGGATGTGCTCACCTCACCACGTGGCGTGCTGCGGCGTGTGCTCGATCTCTATGCAGCCAAGGGCCTTGTTCCCGTGGTCGCTCCGGAACTGGAATTCTATCTGGTCGCAAAGAATGTTGATCCCGATTACCCGCTGGAGCCGCCCGTGGGCCGTTCCGGGCGCACGGAGTCGGGACGGCAGGCCTATGGCATCGATGCCGCCAACGAGTTCGATCACGTCGTCGATGACATCTATGACTTCTGCGAAGCCGCCCGGGTCGACCTCGACACCCTGATTCATGAGGCAGGCCCCGCCCAGTTGGAGGTCAACTTCAACCACGGCGACCCCATGGCGCTGGCAGACATGGTGATGGTGTTCAAACGCGTCTGCCGCGAAGCCGCCCTGCGCCATAACGTCTACTGCACTTTCATGGCCAAGCCCATCGAGGGCGAGGCCGGCAGCGCCATGCACATCCACCAGTCCATCGTGAAGGCGGGCGGGGGCAAGAACATCTTCGCCGATGCCAAGGGCAAGGACACAAAGGTCTTCCACCATTATATCGGTGGCCTGCAAAAGTTCCTGCCCAGCGCCATGCCTCTCTTTGCGCCGAACGTAAATTCCTATCGCCGTCTGCGCGCCGACAGCGATGCACCGATCAACACCCATTGGGGATTCGAGAACCGCACCGTGGGCCTGCGTGTGCCGGAATCCGACCGCAAGGGACGGCGCATCGAAAACCGCGTGCCCGGCGTCGACGTGAACCCCTATCTCGCCATGGCCGCCACGCTGGCCTGCGGTTACCTGGGCATGGAACACAAGATCGAGCCCAACAAGACCATGCAGAACAACGCCTATCTGCTGAAAAGCCACGGCCTGCCCCGCCATCTTCCCGACGCCCTGCAGCGTCTGCACCGCTGCAAGGAACTGCGCGAGATTCTGAGCGACGAATTCGTCGATCTCGTGGTCGCGGTCAAACAGGCCGAACATGACGAATACCAGGATGTCATCAGCCCCTGGGAGCGCCAGCACCTGCTGCTGAACGTCTAAGATGCCCGGCACATGCAGAGCAGAGACCGGGCTGTCATGACGGTGTGACATTGCCGGTGCAAACCCTGTTCGTGCGATGACGGAATCCGAGGTGCCCCACATGAATCCAGCAGCGCTTTATCAGGAAAAACTCCTATCGGCAGATCAAGCCGCAGCGCTTGTCCCCGATAACAGTGATGTAGCCATGGGTATGGCGGCTTCGGAGCCACCTGCCTTGCTGGCAGCACTTGCGGCACGGGCCCGATCACATGAGCTGAGCGCGCTGCGACTGTGGTACTTTCACTCGATGGAACATGCCCGTGCGACCGTCCTGCAGCGTGAGCTGCTGGACCGCATCCATCCCCATTGCATGTTCATGAGCGGGGTTGAACGCGCGCTGATCCGGGCACGGCCCGAGGATGCAGCGCTGATCCATTTTGCCCCGGTGGCCTTCAGCGAGGCACCGCGCATGCTCAGCAGCGAGATTGATCTCCGAGCCTGCATCACCACGGTGTCACCCATGGACCGCCATGGCTATTTCAGCTTCGGCACCAACAACGATTACATCAGCGTCGCAGCGCGCAGTGCGGAAAAGCTGATTGTTGAAGTCAATCCCAACATGCCGCGCGTCCACGGCGAGTCACCGCTGCATGTGTCGGAGGTCGATGCCGTGGTTGAACACGCAGCGCCCCTGCAGGAGGTGCGTGAAGCAAAGGCGCGCGAAGCAGACGATGCCATTGCCGACCATATCGCTGCGATGATCGACGATGGAGCCTGTCTGCAGATGGGTATCGGCAATCTTCCCGGCGCAGTGTGCCGGCGTCTCAGGAACAGACGCAATCTTGGTATCCACACTGAATTGATGACGCCGCCCCTGGCAGAACTGGTCGCGTGCGGTGCGGTCAGCAATCAGGCAAAGAAGACCTATCGCGGTCGGAGCGTCTTCACCTTCGCGCTTGGCGATACCGCGTTTTACCGCTGGCTCGACGACAATCCGGCGGTCTACAGCCTGCCCGTCGATATCGTGAACGATCCACGCCACATCGCCAAGAATGACAACGTTATCTCTGTGAACGCCACACTCCAGGTTGACCTCAGCGGGGCGTGCAATTCGGAACACATGATGGGTCATCAATACAGTGGTTCGGGCGGCCAGCTTGATTTCGTGCGTGGCGCCAATGCATCGCGCGGAGGCCTGTCGATCATCGCGTGTCGCTCGACGGCGCAGCAGGGCTCCGTTTCGCGGATCGTGGCCCATCTCGACGGCCCCGTGACGACACCACGCAACGATGTCCGCGTGATCGTTACGGAGTTCGGCCATGCCGACCTCTACGGCAAGACATTGCGTGAACGCGCCGAGGCGTTGATCGCCATTGCCCATCCCCGCTTCCGCGACGAACTGGCGCGCGCCCTGTAACCAAGGCCGATACCGCCAGCAGCTTCGCTGTCACCATGACGGGCTCCGGGCGGACAGAAGCCAACTCTGCCGCAAGAACCGGGTCGCGACTTGTCCGCCGATTCAGCACAACGGCCTCCACACAACCGGAGGCCCTGCCATGACATCCCTGCGTTACCTCGCCCTCGACACCGCTGCCGTGGAAGCCCTGCAGGCAGGCAGGCCTGACTCAAACGGCCAGACACCCGAGCGTCATGTCTCGGATGGTGGTGGCAATCCCTGCCGCCATTGCCTGACCTACATCCCCGGCGGCGAGTCCATGCTGATCGTGGGCCATCGGCCGTTCCCTGAAGCCCAGCCCTATGCCGAGACCGGCCCGCTCTTCATCCATGCCGACCCCTGTGCCCGCCATGCCGAGGACGGCGGCTTTCCCGAGGCCCTGACAAACAGTCCCGACTTCATCCTGCGGGGTTATGGCCACGATAGCCGCATCGTCTATGGCACCGGCGCAGTCGTCGACACCTCCGACATTCCCGTGCGCGCCGCCGAACTCCTGGCGCGTGACGACATCGCCTTCCTCCATCTGCGTTCCACACCCAACAACTGCTATCAATTGCGCATCGAACGGGGATAATCCCAACCTGGATATCGGGGCAACGGGAGAGCGACATGAACAAGGTAATGCTGATCACCGGCGGCAGCCGGGGAATCGGGGCAGCGACCGCAAGGCTTGCCGCCCGCGACGGCTGGGATGTCGTGGTCAACTACGCGCGCAACGAAGCAGCCGCGCGGTCCGTTGTCGCCGAGGTCGAGGCCGCGGGACAAAAGGCGGTGGCGATTCAGGCCGATACCGGCAAACCCGAAGACGTGTCGCGCCTCTTTACCGAATCCGACGCGGCCTTCGGCAGACTGGATGCCTTCGTCAACAACGCGGGCATCGTCAACAGGATGAGCCGTCTGGATGCGCGCGATGTCGCGGATCTCCAGCACATCATCGCCGTCAACCTGACCGGTGCGATCCTGGGTTGCGCCGAAGCGGTGCGGCGCATGTCGACCAACCATGGCGGAACCGGTGGCGCGATCGTCAATGTCTCCTCGGTCGCCAGCCGTCTGGGCGGGGCCGGCGCCTATGTCGACTACGCCGCGACCAAGGGCGGCATCGACAGCCTGACCATCGGTCTCGCTCAGGAAGTCGCGGGCGAAGGCATCCGTGTCAACGGCGTGCGCCCGGGCATCATCGACACCGACATCCACAATGATCTGGGCGATGAACCCGGCCGCGTGGCCCGTCTGGGCGCAACCGTGCCAGCCAAACGCGCCGGCACCGCCGACGAAGTCGCCGAAACCATCGTCTGGCTCTGCTCGGACGCCGCCAGCTACGTCTCCATGAGCCTGATGGAGGTGTCGGGCGCGCGCTAAAAGGACGTGTCACCCCGGACAAGCGGCCTAAGCCGCGCCGATCCGGGGCCTCGAGAGTTCTGCGCCGCCCTGTCGAGATCCCGGCTCTCGCGTTGCTCGGCCGGGATGACACCCTTCTTGGAAGGCGAGCAGGCGAGAGGCGCGTAGCGCCGACAGGGACGCGACCGCGTCCCCGGGCCGGTCAGGCCCGTAAGCCAAGCATGCGGAGCATGCGCCGGCGCTTGAGGCTAAACAAAATCAAACCTCCTAATCCCACCACAACATCGGTGATGACGTCAGCAGTTCCACACCGTCGGCACCGACCAGCATGTTCTGCTCGAACCCGGCGCTGCCCAGGCCCGGCTGACCGAAGAAGGCTTCGACGCCCAGGGCCATGCCTTCCTCGAAGACATCCTCGTCGGTGCACATGGCAACACCCAGATAGGGTTTCTCGAAGAAGAGGCCCAGGCCGTGGCCGAAGTGGGGCCACTTCTCCGCCATCTGGTTGGACTCCGCACCGTACTGGCGTGAGAGATCAAGGCCGTGCTGGGCGACCTGCTTCACCTTCACGCCCGGCTTGATCTGCTCCATCACCGCTTCGACGATGCGCGCACCGGTCTCGACCATTTCCTTCTGTTCGGCCGATTTCGGCTTTCGTCCGCACACCGTGGTGCGCCCGGGGTCCTGATAGTACCCCTCGAACATCGGCCCATAGACCCAGGCGCGCACCAGGTCGCCCTCGCGTGGCGCATCAAAGGTGTAGCTGGCGATGGGATTGGCGACGAATTGGTTGATGAGATCGCCATGACAGGCCGGCAGCATGTGGATCGTGCCGCCCGAACGCACGACCTCACGGGCCGCTTCCGAGGCCGCCTCGGTCTCCGAGCGGCCCATGATGAGGCCTTCGATGAACCGGTTGAGCGCCCGGCTCGCCGTCGCCCCGCCGATCCGCATGGCATCCTGTTCGCGCGGTGACTTGATGCGACGGCAGGACACCACGAGATCATCCTCGATCTGCCAGTCGATCTCGGGCGCTTCGGCCTGCATCACGTTCCAGTAGCACAACGGCACGACATCGCTGCCGACCAGCCCGACCGGTCCCTTCAGACCGCGCGCCTTCACCGCCTGGACGATGTCGCGGAAGGGTGTGTTGGAGGAAACGATGCGGTCGGTGGAAATCAGTTCCTCACGGATGCCGGGCTCATCGGCATGCAGCTCGGGCTTCTGACCGACCTGCAGCAGCACGGAGTTGAACGAACGCCCCTCGAAGATTGCGGAATCGTATCCCTGGCCCGACGCGGTCGAGAAGAAGTTGGTGAGATAAAGCACATCGCCACAGCGGTCGTTGGTGCCACCCGAACGGCCGAACACGACAGCGGCTTCCAGCCCGCGTCGCTTCATCTCGGCTTCGACAGCCGCCCAGCGCGCCTCATATTCCTCGTTCGGAAAGAACCTGCCCAGTTGCACCATGTCCCTGCTCCCTTCCTGCCGGATCGCCAGAGGTTAACAGGGCTTCCGGGGGCCCGTCACGGGCTCTCGCCAGACGCACCGCATCTGCGCTACATTGGGACTCATGAAACCGCGCCTTCATGATGTGAGCGACCTGACGCGCAGCCACGATCTGCTGATCCTGTGCGCGCGCATCGGCTTCAATCCCTAGCACCGGCAGGGTGCGGGCAGGCCGCCGGCCCTGATCACGGGCGGCGCAAGCGTAACTAGCGATCTTCACGACTTTCACGATTCAAGGAATAAGACCATGGTCTCCAACCTGACCGCGGTCCTGCAGGACATGGACCGCCAGCATCACATGCATCCCTTCAGCGACACCAAAGCGCTGAACGAAAAGGGCGTGCGCATCATCACCAAGGCCGAGGGCAGCCACATGTGGACGTCCGAGGGCGAACGCGTGCTCGACGGCATGGCGGGTCTGTGGTGCGTCAACATCGGTTACGGCCGCAAGGAACTGGCCGATGTCGCCTACAAGCAGATGCAGGAACTGCCCTATTACAACACGTTCTTCCAGACCTCGACGCAGCCCGCGACGGAGCTTTCCGCCAAGCTGGCCGAAGTCACGCCCGAGGGTCTCAACCACGTCTTCTATGCAAACTCCGGTTCGGAAGCCAACGACACGATCGCCAAGATGGTGCGCTGGTACTGGAACACGAAGGGCAGGAAATCCAAGAAGACCATTATCAGCCGTGTGAACGCCTATCATGGTGTGACCATGGCCGCGGCCAGCCTGTGCGGCCTGTTTGGCATGCATCCCCAGTTCGACCTGCCGCTGCCCGGCTTCCAGCATGCCGACTGTCCGCACTGGTACCGTTTCGGCGGCGACATGGACCCCGAGGAATTCGGCATCCAGGCCGCCCGTTCGGTCGAGACGATGATCCTGGAACTGGGCGCGGAAAACGTCGGTGCCTTCATCGGTGAACCCATCATGGGTGCCGGCGGCGTGCTGGTACCCCCGGCAAGCTACTGGCCGGAAGTCCAGCGCATCTGTCGCGAGCATGATGTGCTGGTCATTGCCGATGAGGTCATCTGCGGCTTCGGTCGCACCGGCACCTGGTTCGGCTCCGAACAGCTGGGCATCGATCCTGATTTCATGACCATGGCCAAAGGCCTGTCGTCTGGCTATCAGCCGATCAGCGGCGTCATGGTGCATGACCGCATCGCCGACACGCTGATCGACATCGGCGGCGAGCTCCAGCACGGCTTCACCTATTCGGGCCATCCCGTCGCATCGGCCGTGGCGCTGGAGAACATCAACATCCTGCAGCGTGAAGGCATCGTCGAGACTGTGGGTGCCGAAACCGGCCCCTACTTCCAGGTGCGCCTGCGCGAACTGGTTGATCACCCCCTGGTCGGCGAGGTTCGTGGTCTGGGCATGATGGCCGCCGTCGAGATCGTCGAGGACAAGGCGATCCGCAAGTCCTTCGACGGATCAATGGAAGCCGGCAAGATCGTGCGCGATCTCGCCTGGGATCGCGGCCTTCTGGTCCGCGCGACCGGCGACAGCATGGTGATGTCACCACCGCTGGTCGTGACCAAGGCCGATATCGACGAGCTGATGGCTGCCCTTTCGGGTGCGCTGGATGCCGCCGAACCCATCCTGCGCGGCTGATTGCCGTTGCAGACTTGAGGCGCTTGCGACTCCCTTCGCCTCTGCGGTGAGGGGAGTCGTTCGCCACACTTGAATAAGGAATCGCGCCAGTGATCGGACGTTTTGCCCGTGGCATGAGCAACAAGCTCCCCGCGCCGCTGATTGCGGGGGTGATCCTGTTTGCCGTGGGCGCCTGGTTCGCCAGTGTTCCGTTGCGCCATGCCTATCCCACGGCCGGGCAGCTCACCGTCCTGGAAGGCACTGCGTTTGACGCCATCGAGGTGCGCAGGCGGCGCGGTGCGTTCCTGCGCTTTCTGTCCGATGATGCCATGGAGATTCAGGCAGCGGTCAATCCCGGCGAGGAGATCGTGATCTACTCGACCTCCATGCCCCGCTATGAAGCCTTCAAGGAAGCGCTGACCGCCGGGCCTGGCATGTTCTACCGTTGGGATGACGCGCCGGACGAACGCGAGCGTTATGTGGTCTGGCAGTTCGAGAACGCCGACGGCACCCTGGTCACGCTGGACGAAACCACCGCCTCCCTGAAAGCCGCGCGACTGGATGCCGCCTGGCTGCCCGGCGGTATCGGAGTGTTCGGCCTGCTGCTCATCGTTCACGGCCTGCGCCTGCGCCGCGCTGTCGCCTGAATCCGCAATCCAACGACACCTGCTGGAGATCAAGGTCATGAGCAATCCCGAATACACACTCTACGGCCATTTCGAATCCGGCAATGTCTACAAGGCAGCCCTGCTTCTGGCGCTGGCCGGCAAGGCCTATGACTTCCGCCACGTCGACATCTTCGACGGCGCGACCAAGACCGATGATTTCACCGCCATGAACACGTTCCAGGAAGTGCCGGTACTGGTTCACGGCGAGCGCACCATTACCCAGTCCAACGTCATCCTGCGTTATCTGGCCGACGACATCGGCCGCTTCGGCGGTAGCGATGATGACGAGCGCCGCCGTATCCAGGAATGGATGGCCTGGACCAGCAACAAGTTCAACAGCGGCATCTCCCTGGCGCGCTTCGGCAAACGCTTCGCCGGGTTTGATCCGGCGGTCATCACCTTCTTCCAGAAGCGCGCCGAGCGGGCCTTCGACCTCGTGGACCGGCATCTTGCCGACCACGAATGGCTGGTCGGGGACGGCCCGACCATCGCCGACATCTCCGCGGCCGGATACATCTACCTTGCCGACGAAGCCGGACTTGATACGACCCCCTGGCGCAAGATGCTCTCCTGGGTGGGGCGCCTCTCTCTGCTGCCGGGCTGGCATCACCCCGACAAGCTGCCCCGACAGGACGCCATTGTTGCGCCCACCGTTGTCTTCGAGGCGCCCGATGACGGCGAAGCCTGATGGCCGCAATCGACGCGCTGCAGTCTCTGCTTGCAGCCCGCCGCACACGACGTGACTTCGCCGAAACACCGTTGTCACGCAAGGATGTCGAAACGCTGCTTGCCTGCGGTCTGGGCGCCAGCGGCAGTGACCGAAAGGTCGTGCCGTCGGCCGGCGCGCTCTACCCCATGCGCCTCTTTCTGGTCGTCGGTGCAGTCGACAGCCTGCAGCCGGGCCTTCACGGCTGGACTGCCGGTGATGGTCTCGGCCCGCTGCTCCAGCCGGGGGATCTGCGACCGGCACTCCAGAAAGCCGCGCTGGAAGAACAGCCCTGGGTCGGGCGCGCCGCGGCCCTTGTCATCATTGCAGCCGACATCGAAGGTGCCAACGCCGCCTTCCAAGACCAACAGCCCGACGGCACACGCGGTGCGCGCTATGCCGCCATGGAAGCCGGTGCGATCACGCAATCGCTCTATCTGGGCGCCGAAGCCCTGGGCCTGGCGGGCGTCCTTGTCGGCGGCATCGATGATGCTGCAACGGCAGGCATACTGGAACTTCCCAGCGGTTTGACGCCACTCGCCCTGTTTGCCTGCGGCCAGCGCATACCCTGATCGCGCTTCTGCTGCAGGTGCCATGGCACTAGGATAACGTCATGTTCCTGATCGTATTCACGATTGCCGGCGGCCTTGCGCTCTTCCTGCTCGCCATGGCGATGATGACCGATGGCCTGAAGCTCTTCGGCGGCGCTGGCCTGCGGGTGATCCTGCGCGACTGGACATCAACACCCCTGCGCGGCGCAATAAGCGGTGCTCTGGTGACGGCGGTGGTCCAGTCCTCGGCCGCGGTCACGGTCGCCACGCTGGGCTTTGCCAATGCCGGCATGCTGACCCTGCGCCAGGCGCTCACCGTGGTGTTTGGCGCCAATGTCGGCACCACCATGACGGGATGGCTGGTTGCCATCACAGGACTCGGGTTCAAGATCGATGCCATGGCGCTGCCCATCCTGGCGCTCGGCGTCGCCCTGCGCATGGCTGCATCGGGCAAACGGCTGGAAGGCCTGGGCAATGCGCTTGCCGGCTTCGGCCTATTCTTTCTGGGACTTGCGATTCTCCAGGACGCCTTTGGCGGCATGGCGACGGAGTTTGGCGGCCAACTGGTCGTGGCCGACGAAGGCCTTGTCGGCATCCTGATCTACGTCGGCGTGGGCTTTATCGCCACGGTCCTGACCCAGTCTTACAGTGCGGCCATCGCCATCATTCTGACGGCCGCCACACAATCGGTCATCGGCATCGAAGCCGCGGCAGCAGCGATCATCGGGGCCAATGTCGGCACAACGTCCACGGCCTTGTTTGCGGTCATCAAGGCCACCCCCAATGCCAAGCGCGTCGCCATCGGGCATTTTGCCTTCAACATGGTCACCGGCCTGGTTGCGATCGCCGTGCTTCCGGCCTTTGTTGCATTTGTCGCGCTGATCGGAAGCTGGTTCGATGTCGCAGACGACCCCGCACCGTTGCTGGCCCTGTTTCACACCGTGTTCAATCTGATGGGCGTCACCCTGCTGCTGCCCTTCACCAATCCGATGGCAAAGCGGCTGGAGAAACTGTTCCATAGCGCCGAGGAGGATGCGAGCCTGCCCCAGTATCTCGACAGGACCGTGCTCAAGACCCCGGTTCTGGCCATGGATGCACTCGACCGGGAATTGCGGCGCCTGGCTTCCCTCGTCCATGGACTTGCCCTTGCCGCCCTGATCGACGACCGCACCGGCCCGGAGCGCCTGCGCCGACGATCCGACGCCATTGCCACGCTTGATGAGGCCATTACGGAGTTTGCAACGTCGATCCGCATGGAAACGCTGCCGCGCGCAGCTGCCGAAGCCCTTCCCCGCGCGCTTCGGGTCTCGCGTTATCTCGCCAGTGCAACCCATGCCGCCCGCGCCGCCGACCCCCTGCACCGTCAGGTCCGGCACTTCCAGGATGCTACCGCCCGAGAGTCGGTCGCCACGGCGCTTCTTGATGCGTCGTCCTGCATCAACATTCTTGAAAGCCAGAGCGAACCCGGCATGCAGCGCCTTGCCCGCGATGAGGCCTTTGCCGTGTTCCTGAACAGCTACCAACACGCCAAACAATCCCTGTTGCAATCTGCGGCAACGAAGGCCCTTCCACCCCTTGATGCCGGACATGCCCTGGATGCGCTGAGCCAGGTGCGGCGCCTGGTCGACCAGATCGTCAAGGCTGATCAGGTCCTGGCCACCAGTGAACCCGACCCCGAAGAACACGACACCGGGCTTGAAGCCGAGGACAATCAGCCCCTGGCTCTATCTTGAATCGGGAAGCAGGGAACTCATGCCGTTCTGACTGGCGTCTCAGCCGCGCTTGGCCTTCCTCAGCGCTCTCTTGCGCATCATGTCTTTGAGGTCGGCGAAGTTGAACGCACCCAGAAGTTGGCCGGCAACGGCGTAGACGGCCAGGCCCAGCGCAACCAGGCCGCTCAGTGCAAGCGCCTGGAATACGAAACCGTCGGGGGCGTAACGCACCGCTGCCCAGTTGCCGGCCCAAAGGGCCAGTGCCATCAGGGCCGAGGCGAAGAGAATGCGCGGCAGGCGGCGCTTGAGGCGTTCGTCCGGGCTGAAATGGCCGCGTTTGATGAGGATGTAACAAAGGATGCCGCCGTTGATCCAGGCAGAACCGGCCGTGGCGAGCGCAATGCCGACATGGCCCAGGGACCAGATGAGCGTGAGCATGATGCCAAGATTGCTGAGCAGGCCCACGACCGCGACCTTGACCGGCGTCTTGGTATCCTTGCGGGCAAAGAAACCCGGCGCAAAGACCTTGATCAGGACATAGGCCGGCAGGCCGGTGGCAAAGGCGACCAGAGCGGCCGCACTGTTGGCGGTATCGACGGCACTGAAGGCGCCGCGCTCGAACAGCACGGCAATGATCGGTTCGGCGATGATCGTCAGGGCGACCGCGCCGGGCAGGCAGAACAGCATGACCAGTTCCACCGCGCGGCTCTGGCTGTCGTTGGCACCCTTCTGGTCCCCGGCCTGGATCTGGCGTGACAGCAGCGGCAGCAGGGCCGTACCCACGGCGATGCCAATGACACCCAGAAGAAGCTGGTTCACACGGTCGGCGTAATAGAGATAGGAAATCGAGCCGGTCGCCAGGAACGAGGCGACCCAGAGATCGATCACCAGATTGATCTGCACGACACCCGCACCCAGGGCGGCAGGCCCGAAGAGCTTGAGCACCTGCCGCACACCCTGGGTAAGGCGCGGCCACAGCAGGCGCGGCATCATGCCGGCACGGCTGAGATTGGCGAGTAGCAGCAGGAGCTGCGCCACACCTCCCAGCGTGACACCCCAGGCCAGCGCATGCCCGGCACCGATATTGTCGGAGTAGTAGGCAATGAGCGCAGCAGCGATCAGGCTGAGATTGAGCAGAATGGGGGCCGCGGCATAGGCGGCAAACCGGCCGGTCGAATTCAGCATGCCGCCGAACAGCGCGACCATGGAGACCAGCAGCAGATAGGGGAAGGTGATGCGGGTGAGCTCGACGGCCAGCGCGAATTTCTCGGGCTCATCGACAAAACCCAGTGCCAGGCCCAGCATGATCCAGGGCATCGCGATCTCGAACACGACCGTGAGTACGACCAGTGCCAGCAGCAGAATTGCCATGGTTTCGTCGGCCAGGCGTTTGGCTTCTTCCTTGCCCTCACCCTCCAGCCGGCCCGCAAACATGGGGATGAAGGCCGCGTTGAACGCACCCTCGGCAAACAGACGGCGGAAGAAATTGGGAAGCTTGAAGGCGACCAGAAACGCATCCGCTCCGATGCCCGCACCCAGGGCTGCGGCAAACAGCATGTCGCGCACGAAGCCCAGCACGCGGCTGATCGCGGTCAACCCGCTGACGGTCACAAAGGCACGGGCAAGGTTCATGGGGCGGAGTTTCTGCGCTGGAAGGACGGCGTTTTCGTGGCGGGCCGGTTGGCGTGATGCCGATCGAGACCTACCGGAACGCTATCACGGGGCATGATCGCGGTGTAGTCGGCAGAGGTAGTGCACCGACACCGCAGACCCGAAGCAAAGAGTTCAGCTGAACATCCAGTAGTCGATCGGGTTGTCCGGGCACTGGAAGGGGCCGCATTCCACGAAGGTCAGCACGACGTTGAGGAGCACCACGGCAACGGCCAGAAGACAGGCGAGTTTGCCGAGACCGGCAAGCCTGGCGGGTGGCGATTCCGTATGCAGGGCATCGCGCTCCCACGACCGGTTCCACATCGCGAGCAGGACGGCGACCCCGAAGATGGTCATGGCGAAGATGAGAAACGCCCACGTGTAGTAGTGGAAACCAAGGATCGGTGAGCCATAACCCGGCGTTCCCGGAATCACGTGCAGACTGATCTGACGCAGGGAAACGGCGGCCCCGAACAGGGCGGCCATCAAGATGATTCCGTAATGGCGTTGTTGGGGGCCGTAGATCACATTCAGCATGAAGCCGAACATCACGGCGGCAAAGCCGACCCTCTGCAGCAGGCACAACGGGCAGGGAAGTTCACCCAGGGCAAACTGAAGCACCACACCCATGAAGAGCACGGACGTGATGCCCAGCAGGCCCAGGGTGTTGAGCGTGACGATCGTATTCCGGTTCATGACACCCCCTACAACAGAATGTCGAGGTTGTCGGTCGCGTGATGATGGAACCAGAACAGACCCAGGATCATGGAGAGCGCGAAGAAGCCGTAGCTCAGCTTCTTCTTGCCGATCATGGCGCCGATCATGGCAAGAGCTACCACGAGCAGGATCAGACTCATCATGATTCAGGAGTTCCTTCCGCCGACCGGCATTGCCGCATGATCCTGACGGTTTTCCGCCAGGCATCAAGGGGATCCACGCAATCATCTGCGTTTTATGGCCGTGCATGATGTGAGAGGGTGCATCCGGTCCACCCAACACAGGAATGATCCGATGACACCCGATGCTGCGTTTCAAGGCGGCCTGGAGCAGCTCGCATCCCTGCCGCGCTTCTCGCTGGCACAGTTGCCCACGCCCATTCACCGGCTTGAGAACTTCGAGCAGCACACAGGCGACATCGATCTGTGGATCAAGCGCGACGACCTGACCGGACTGGTTGGCGGCGGCAACAAGACACGCAAGCTCGAGTTCCTGATCGGTGATGCCCTGGCGCGCGGCTTCAACATGCTGGTGACCGTGGGTGCCATCCAGTCCAACCACACGCGCCAGACCGCCGCAGCAGCCGCCTAGGCCGGCATGAAATGCGCCCTGCTTCACAACGGCTGGACGCAGGACGGCGGGCCGGCCTATCGCAAGGTCGGCAACATCCTGTTCAGCAGCCTGATGGGTGCCGAACTCTATCTTGATGAATCGGAACGCCCCATCGAAGACGAAGGACCGCTGGAAGACCTGGTCGCGAACCTGGCCAGGCAAGGTCACAAGCCCTATCTGATCCCGGGTGGTGCTTCGGATCATCCCCTGGGCAGTTTCGGTTATGCCGTCTGTGCCGCCGAGATCATCGCGCAATCCCGGGAACAAGGCCTTGCCTTTGACTACATCGTGCATTGCACCGGCTCGAGCAGCACGCAGTCGGGCCTGCTGGCCGGGCTGGCGGCACTGGAGTCCGACATCCAGGTGATCGGCATTCCCGATGATGAGGAGACCGAGATCAAGAAAGCCCGCGTGCTGCGCCTGGCCAATGCCGCACTGGAGCATCTGGGTGCGCCACAACGTGTTCGGCCCGAAGCGGTCGAGATCGTCGTGGGCGATGCCAGCCCCTATGGCGTATCGGATGCCACCACGTTCGAGGCCATCAAGCTGATGGCCCGCACCGAAGGCCTGATCGCCGACCCCGTCTATGAAGGCAAGGCCGTGCGCGGCCTGCTGGACCTGGCAGGGTCAGGCCGATTTGCGCCCGGCAGCAAGGTCCTGCTGATGCATCTGGGCGGCACGCCGGCGACGCACGCCTATGCCAACCAGTACGGCGAGATCGATCTGAAACCGCTGCCGGCCTGATGCGCTCTAGGCAGCGTCGATGCTTAGTCTGCCTTGTCGGGGTGACGTGGGCTTTCGGATGACAATGTCGACGTCACGTCCCAGCATCGTGAGCAGACGCATCAGCCTTTCCATGGAGTAATCCCGGAAGTTGCCCCGCAGCAGCCGTGAGACGTCTGGTTGGGACAGTCCCATGAGCTCACCGGCCTGGACCTGGCTCAAGCCCCTGCTGCGGACAATATCATCGATACGCATGACAAGATCAGCTTTCAGCTGATGGGCGTCGGAATCGGATCGGCCAAGATCGGCAAAGATATTTCCGCTGCCTTGTTCGATGTTCACATCATCTGTGTCCATGTCCTTCTCCTTTGCCATCGGCGCCATCAAAATGGTTCTGAGCAGCCTTCAGTCGACGTTTGATCAGATCCAGATCCTGCCTGGATGTTGCAATGCCCTTTCTGGCCTTCTTCTGAAAGGCATGCAGAACGTAGAGTGTGTCCCTGAAACGCACGGCATAGACCGCACGATAGGTATCGCCGTCGTGGCGGGACACAATCTCAAGCACACCGGAGCCAAGGCCCTTCATCGGCTTGGCATCATGGTGCTTCATTCCCGCCTGCGCCTGATGCAGGGCAAACCCGAGATGGTCCTGCACAGCATCAGGAAAAGCCTTCAAATCCTCAAGGCTCGAACCCACCCACACAAGCGTGCTGAGTCTTCATCGTTCCATGCCTCAATATGGTGGTTCCACCATAGTTGTTCAAGACCGAAGTAGAAGCGCCAAGCCGAACGAGGTGCCCTTCAATCCACCAACGCGTCTGATCGCAGGCCTGCGCGTTCTTCGTGGATGGGGAGGACGCGGCCGTAGAGTTGGCGGGTGCGTTCCACGCTTCCGACCATGCCGGGGATTTCGGCAAAGCTGAAGATGCCGACATAACGGGCGCGGTTGCCCAGGACAGGCGAGACGCTGTGGAGGGCATAACGGCCCTTGAAAATCTGCAGATCGCCGGGCTCCAGGGACAGGGTGTGCACGGCGGCCTCGTCACCATCGAGCACGGCGCGGACACCTTCGTAGTTCTCATCGCTCGGCGTGCGCAGATCTGGGCAGTAGCGGAACAGGCCGCCGTCCTCACCGTTCCGGATGGCCAGGGTGACGGTGTAGTTGTTGGTGTCGAAATGCCAGGGGAAACCTCCGCCTGGTTCCACGACATTGATGATCACATCGGCCAGGGGATCGTCATAGCGGAAGAATCGTTCCTCCTGCAGGGCGGCCTGGATGAAGGGCGCAAAACAGGGTGCTTCGTAGATCGCGCGCAGCATGGATTCGGCACCGAAGTTATCGGCAGGCACAAACGCATTGGAGCGCTCGTAAAACCGCCGCATGGGATGATCGTGCGGCAGGCTTTCATCATCCTGGGTGAAATAGGCGTTGGTGCGGTTGTAGTTGCGATGGGCAAAGGGTGCGGTTCGTTCGGCCTCTGCTTCCAGACCGGCCATGCATTCGGACCGCACGAAACCCTTCAGAACGGCGCAACCATCGTCATCGAGCTCCGACCGAATGGCGGCAAGACAGGCGTCGAACGCCGGGGAATCGGGCCTATCGATAGGGTAACGCGCGAGGTCGATAATGTTCCCTGCATCCGGCGAAGCAGCCATGGCGTGGAATCCCTGTTGAAGTCCTAACCTGCCAGCGACCTTAGCGCTCTGCTTGCCACGGACGCCATCGCCAAATCGACCGGCGTGTTGGCGCTCTTGAGATCGGCCAGAACGGCGCGGGTTCGATTGACGGCCGCGCGGTTGGCGTCGATCCATTTGCCGGTCGCCTTGTCGGCGGGGGTGCCCTGGGTCGAGGACAGTACGGCAGCGGTCAGCGCACGCTGCTGCTGGAAACTCTCCTCGATCAACGCCTGCTGGGCCAGGCGATCCCAGCGATCATCGACCTTGAGACGCCCGACCATGTCGCGCAGCCATTCGTTGCCCAGCTCCTCACCAACATCAAAGAAGACGGTGGCGATATCGATGACGTCGAGACCGGAGCTTTCGGCACCGTCGATGACATCACAGACCGCAGCCAGGGTGCGCAGGCTCGCGACCGTGGCGGCGGTGTCCTTCTGCACGCCTGCCTTTTCATAACGTTCCGCAGCACGGCGCATGGACTGGCGGCGCGCCTTGGAAACCAGATCCGGCAGCTTCTTCTGCAGGGCCTCCACCGCGGGGCGGAAGGCCGCCACGGTCGCGCCCATGGCCATGGGTTGTGTGCGGTTGCGCAGCATCCAGGAGGTGACCCGCTCGACCAGCAGCATGGTTTCCTCGAACATGCCGGTCTGAACTCCGGCATCGACCTTGTTGTCGAGTGCTTCAATGGCGGCCCAGACCTCACGCAGTCCGAAGGCATCGCGTGCGACCGCATAGGCGCGCGCGACCTGATCGACGCCGTGACCGGTTTCCTCCGAGAGGCGTCGCACGAAGGTGATGCCCGCGCGGTTGACGATGGAGTTGGTCGTGAAGGTGGCGACAATCTCGCGGCGCAGACGATGGTCCATGATGCCGTCGCGAAAGCGTTCCTGAAGCGCCGCGGGGAAGTAACGCACGAGATCACCTTCCAGATCGGGATCATCAGGCAGGTCCGAGGCCAGCAGGGCGGGATAGAGATCCATCTTGGCATAGGCCAGCAGGACCGAGAGTTCCGGGCGCGTGAAACGGCGGCCGCGTTGGCGCCATTCCGCCAGTTCCTCATCATCAGGCAGACCTTCGATGCGCCGATCAAGCAGGCCGGTCTGTTCGACCTCCTTCATGAAGCGGATCTGCTCGTCCGTGCGTGTCTCGCCGTGGCTCTGCAGCACCGTGAGCGCCTGGGTCTGCAGGTAGTTGTCGCGCAGGACAAGATCGGCGACCTCATCGGTCATCTCGACCAGCAGTTGGTCGCGCTGTTTCAGAGTCATGTCGCCACCGGCAACGACATCGCCCAGCAGGATCTTGATGTTGACCTCGTGATCGCTGCAGTCAACGCCCGCGGAATTGTCGATGGCATCGGTGTTGATGCGCCCGCCGGCGAGCGCGTATTCAATGCGCCCGGCCTGGGTTGCGCCCAGATTGCCGCCCTCACCCACGACCTTGGCGCCCAGTTCGTCGCCATTGACGCGCAGGGAATCGTTGGCACGGTCGCCGACCTCGGCATGGCTTTCGTCGGTCGCCTTGATATAGGTGCCGATGCCGCCGTTCCAGAAGAGCTCGACATCGGCCTTCAGCATGGCGTGGATCAGCTCGTTGGGCGTGACCTGAGCAGCCTTGATGCCGAAACAGGCACGCACCTCTTCGGAGAGCTGAAGCGACTTGGCGCTGCGCTCGAAGATGGCGCCACCCTTGGAAATCAAGTCGGCGTTGTAGTCCGACCAGGACGATCGCGGCAAGTCGAACAGGCGCTTGCGTTCGGCAAAGCTGGTCGCCGCTTCAGGGTCGGGATCCACGAAGATATGGAGATGGTTGAACGCGCCCAGCAGGCGGATGTGCTCGGACAACAGCATACCGTTGCCGAACACGTCGCCTGCCATGTCACCGATACCGATGACGGTGAAGTCTTCCTTCTGGATGTTCTTGCCCATCTCGCGGAAGTGGCGTTTGACCGCTTCCCAGGCGCCACGCGCGGTGATCGCCATAGCCTTGTGGTCGTAGCCAGCCGATCCGCCTGACGCAAAGGCGTCATCAAGCCAGTGGCCGTAATCGCGGGCCACGGCGTTGGCGATATCGGAGAACGTCGCCGTACCCTTGTCGGCGGCAACAACCAGATAGGGATCGTCATCGTCGTAACGCACGACCCGTTCGCGCTGGACGATTTCGCCACCGACAATGTTGTCGGTGATGTCGAGCATGCCCGCCATGAAGGTCTGGTAGCAGGCGATGCCTTCGGCCTGGAACGCTTCGCGTCCGCCCTCGGTCGGCGGGCGTTTGACGACAAAGCCACCCTTGGAGCCCACGGGTACGATGACCGCGTTCTTGACCATCTGGGCCTTCACCAGGCCCAGCACCTCGGTGCGGAAATCCTCACGCCGGTCCGACCAGCGGATGCCGCCGCGCGCGACCGGCCCCCCGCGCAGATGCACAGCTTCAACCCGGGCCGAATAGACGAAGATCTCGCGCCAGGGCCGGGGGTCGGGAAGGTCTTCGACCATGGCGGAATCGAACTTGAAGGAGACATAAGGCTTGTGCGCACCTGATTCATCCAGCTGGAAGAAGTTGGTGCGCAGGGTTGCTTCGATCAGGTTGAGGTAACGGCGCAGGATGCGGTCCTCATCAAGCGAAGCGACGCCATCAAGCGCATCGTTGATCTCGGCACGGATGGCATCGGTGCGGGTCTCGACATCGGCGCGGTTGTCGGGATCAAAACGTGCGACGAACAACTGCACCAGCAGCAGGGCAATGCCGGGATTCATGGCCAGTGTGCGTTCGACATAGGCCTGGCTGAACGGGGCATTGGCCTGCGTGAGATACTTGGCATAGGCACGCAGCACAACGACCTGGCGCCAGTCGAGACCGGCAAGCACCAGATCGTTGAAGTCATCGTCCTCGACCTCGCCGGACCAGACACGCGCAAAGGTGTCATGGAACCGCTGACGGGCTTCGGTAACGTCGACGTCCCAGCCGAATTCGAGCTTCACATGGAAGTCGTGAATCCAGATCGGTTCGTCTTCCTCGAACCGGACTTCAAAGGGCATCTCCTCGATCACCACCAGACCCATATGCTCAAGCATGGGCATGATCGCCGAAAGCGGCACCGGATACCCGGCGTGATAGACCTTGAAGTTGAGCACGCCGTCCTCGGCATCGACGCGCCGGTAGAGATTCATGGCGATGCCGCCTTCGGCCATCTTTTCCATGCGCTCGATATCGGCCACCGCCAGACGGGCACTGAAGGTTTCCTTGTAGTTGGCGGGAATGGCATCAGCATAACGGTGATACAGCACCATGCCCTGGCCCTCGCCGTATTCATCGGCCAGGGCATCGGCCAGATCGTCTTCCCAGTTGCGTGAGGCCTCGATCAGGCGTTGCTCGATCGTGCGTGCATCGGCACCGCTGCCCAGACCACCCGGCGTGTGGACGATGAAATGGGCGCGCGCCATGGGCGCATCCGAAAGCTGGGTCGTGACATCGACGGAATTGCCGCCCAGCTCCTCCATCAGGATCGCTTCCATGCGCGTGCGCAGATCGGTGGAGAAGCGGTCGCGCGGAACAAAGACCAGACAGGCGACAAATTCGCCATAGGAATCCCGGCGCATGAAGAGCCGGATGCGCTGGCGATGCTCCAGATGCAGGATGCCGTGGGCAAACCGCTCCAGGGTATCGACATCAATCTGGAAGAGTTCGTCACGCGGGAAGGTGTCGAGGATATGTTCCAGGGACTTGGCGTTATGGCTGCCGCGGGTGAAGCCGGAACGCTCGAACACCGTTTCCACCTTGCGGCGAAGAAGCGGGATCTGGCGCGGCAGGGCGCTGTAGGCCGTGGAGGTGAGCAGGCCCAGGAAGCGGCGCTCACCCACGACCTTGCCATCGGCATCGAACCGGCGCACGCCGATATAATCCATGTAAACCGCGCGATGCACGTCCGAGCGGGTCCACGCCTTGGAGATGATGAACAGCTCCTTTTTCTCCAGGAAGCTGGCGTAGTGGTCCGGCAGGGGTTCCTTGTGGCGTGCCCGGCTTTCCTCGGAAACCTCGCGCAGAACACCCAGTCTCTTGTCCTCGACGATCTCTGCATAAACCTTGCCGTCGCGCCGTTCGAAGACGTACTCGCGATGACCCAGGAAGGTGAAATGGTTGTCGTGCAGCCATTGCAGGAAATCGAGACCTTCTGCCAGATCCTCGGCGGGCACCGGCGGCGGATTTGCCTTCAACTCGGCGATCCGGGCATCAAGTTCGGCCTTCATGGCAGGCCAGTCCTCGACCGCGGCGCGCACGCTGGCCAGAACCTGTGACAGCCGCGCCTCGATCTCCTCGTGGCGTGGTCCGGCCGGCTGCTGGGTAACCTCAATATGGAGCACGGATTCCGATGCGGTCTTGTCGGTCGCGCCACCGCGCCCGGCAAGCATGGTGATCACGCCCTTGTCGTCACGGGTGACGTGCACAATGGGGTGGATCAGCATCAGCACCGGCAGGTTCATGATGTTGAGTGCCGAGACCACGGAATCGACCAGGAACGGCATGTCGTCGTTGATGATCTCGATGGCGGTATGGGTCGACTGCCAGCCGTTCTGTTCGAGATCAGGGTTGTAGACCCGGATCTTGGGACCGGCCTGTTTGCGCTGCTTCAGGCCCTGCCACATGGAGGCGACGGCGCCATAGAGGTTTTCGACCGACTGGCCGACAATGTCTTCGGTCAGCACATCGGCAAAGTAGCTCCTGGCGAAGGTCTCGACCGTGTCAGCATCTGCCCCGAACCGTTCCCTGACCAGTGCCAGCACCTCGTCCAGCCGTTCTTCCAGCAGGTGCTCGTCATCCTGTCGCATCGTTGCCTCTCAAGGCGCCACGAACACAAACACTAGCAGGTTGTGTGGACTGTGCGAAGCACGGCTGACTTGGTGTTTAGCCTCAGGCGCCGGCGTTCACTCCGTTCACTTGGCTTACGCCGCATGCGCGGCGGGGTCGCGGTTGCTCGGTCTTGTCTTTTAGCCTCAAGCGCCGGCGCGCACTCCGTGCGCTTGGCTCACGCGCCTATCGGCGCGGGGTCGCAGTCGCTCCCCTCGGCCCCAAATGGGGCCTCTCGCCTACTAACCATCCCAAGGGGTGTCATCCCGGAAACCGCAGCGCGGTTATCCGGGATCCCGGCTCAAGGCCGGGATGACACGTTGGAGGTGATTGCAACACGAACCCAACGCCGCTGGTGAGCAGGCATTCGGCGGCGAGAGCGCAGCGGCCGCCGACCGGTGCGACCGCACCGGCGCCACGCATGCGGCGAAAGCCAAGTGAGCGGAGCGAACGCCCGGCGCCTGAGGGAACAAACAAAAAAGGGGCTCCTGCCGCTTTGCGCGGCAGGGATCGCCATGCACTATGGCGCTTCGATCTGCGTCCTGTGACGGGTACCTGACACCATGGTTTTTGCGCTTCTGAAACACGGCCTGAAGAAGGACGGGCGCATGCCCCGGGCGTTGCCGACGCCTTCCGAACTGAAGCCCGGCTATGACGTCGTCATCATCGGCGGCGGCGGCCATGGCCTGGCAACGGCCTATTATCTGGCGCGCGACTGGGGCATCACCAACGTGGCGGTCCTGGAAAAGGGTTACATCGGTTCGGGCAATACGGGCCGGAACACCATGGTGATCCGCTCCAACTACCTCACCCCCGCGGGCGTTAAGTTCTACGACACCTCGGTCCGGCTCTATCAGGACCTGGCCAACGACTTCGATCTCAACCTCATGATGTCGCGCCGCGCCCAGATCACGCTGGCCCACAACGACGCCCAGATGCGCACCATGCGCTGGCGCGACGAGGTGAGCCGCCATTTCGGCATTGCCAGCGATCTCGTCGACTACGAGGAGCTCAAACGCCTGGTCCCGTTCATGGATGTCTCACGGGACGCGCGGTTCCCCGTGCAGGGCGCGCTGGTCCATCATCCAGGTTCCATCGCGCGACACGATGCCGTGGCCTGGGGATATGCCTCGGGCGCCTGGAAGCGCGGCGCGGAGATCCACCAGAACACCGAAGTCACCAGCCTGGAACTGGACAAGGGTGCGGGCGGCGAGACGACCATCACTGGCGTCCACACCAACCGGGGATTCGTGAAGGCAGGCCAGGTCATCCAGTGCGTCGCCGGCATGTCGGGCCAGGTCGCGGCGATGGCGGGCATCAAGCTTCCCATCAAGACCTACCCCCTGCAGGCCGGCGTCACCCAGCCGCTGAAACCCTTCCTCGATCCCATGATCTCCAGCGCCCAGCATCATGTGTACCTGAGCCAGACCTCACGTGGCGAGGTCGTGATCGGCGGCGGGTCCGACCCCTATACCCGCTACAACACCAACAGCTCGCTCGACATGAAAGAGCACTGGATGGTCGGCACCCTGGAGCTCTTCCCGTTCCTGGCCAACATCAAGATCCTGCGTCAATGGGCCGGCATGACCGACATGACGCCCGACTACAGCCCCGTTATGGGCAAGTCAGCGGTGAAGAACTACTACCTCGACGCCGGCTGGGGCACCTGGGGCTTCAAGGCCACACCTGTGTGCGGAAAGATGAACGCCCAACTCATCGCCAAGGACGAGGTGCCGGAGCTGATTGCAGCGTTCGGACTGGAACGGTTCGACACGTTCAGCCTGCTGGACGACAAGGCGGCGACGGCGGCGAGTCATTGACGTCCTTCGCGTGATGGTGATCCCGATCATGAATCGGGGTCTCACAGATTGCTCTGCTAACAAAGGAAAAGGGCCCGGCGCTTGCGCACCGGGCCCTGATCTCAAGTCCGCTGTCGCTGCGGATTACGCAGGCGACAGGTCCGACGCGGCAGGTTTGCCGCGCTGGGTGGTGACTTCGAAGTTGACCTTCTGGCCATCCTGCAGCGTGGACATGCCGGCCTCTTCAACGGCTGTGGCGTGGACGAACACGTCCTTGCCGCCGTCGTCGGGCTGGATGAAGCCGAAGCCACGGGTGGTATCAAAAAATTTAACGGTTCCGGTCGCCATGGGCTGACCTCCTCATTCTCAAAATCTACGCCAAACTCGGCGCGTCGCATCCGCACGACTATCGTGCAGGGCGGTATCCGAATTAGCGTTGTCTTGGAGAGAGTCCCCACGAAGGGGCAGGCGCAGCAAGGCAGGCGTTCGTTCGAACAAACCGGCATATAGGTTATCCCCAGGGCGATTGCCAGTTAAATCGCGGGATTTTTTGTTTAGGTGATTGTCTTTTAGCCTCAGTCGCCAGCGTTCGCTCCGCTCACTTGGCTCACGCGCCTATCGGCGTGGGGTCGCAGTCGCTCCCCTCGGCCCCAAGAGGGGCCTCCCGCCTACAAACAACCTCAATGAGTGTCATCCCGGACAAGCGAGCAGCGCGAGCGCGATCCAGGATCGCGTCATGACGGGTTTCAAAGGCAACGTGCGGATCGGGATCCCGGCTCAAGGCCGGGATGACACGGGTGAGGTGGTTGCGACACGCTCCCAGTACCGCTGATGAGCGGGCATTCGGCGGCGAGAGCGAAGCGGCCGCCGACCGGTGCGACCGCACCGGCGCCGCGCATGCGGCGTAAGCCAAACGAGCGGAGCGAGTGCCGGCGCTTGAGGCTAAAGATAAACGGCGCAGCGAACGCCCGGCGCTTGAGGGAACAAACAAAACCGAGCACCCGACCGCTGGACCGGGGTCACCGGCTCTGGAATGATACGTGAACCCACCACCACTCATGCAACCGCCATGCGTTTTCTGCCCCGCCTGTTCCGCAAAGCCATCCGACAAGGAACGCTGACGCTTTCCGCGCCTGGGTTCGGGCCCGAGACCTATGGCGGCGAGGGGCCGGGGCCGGACGTGGCGATCCGCTTCACCGATGCAAGCTGGGACTGGAAGATCCTGCTGAACCCGGAGCTGCGGTTTGCCGAGGCCTATATGGACGGCATTCTGGTGATCGAGGAAGGCAGCGTCGCCGATCTGGTCAACCTCTTTTATATCAACAAGCGCCGCTTCGACATGAGCGCCAACCAGATCGCGGTGAACGGTGTTCTGCGCAAGCTCAAACGCTTCCAGCAGCACAATCCCATCGCCCGGTCGCGCGCCAATGCCGAAGCCCATTACAACATCGGCAACGATCTCTATCGCCTGATGCTTGATTCCGACATGCAGTATTCCTGCGCCTATTTCCCCACGGGCGAGGAGACGCTGGAGGAAGACCAGCTTCTGAAGAAGCGCCTGATCGCCTCCAAGCTGCGCCTGGAACCGGGCCAGCGTGTGCTTGATATCGGCTGCGGCTGGGGCGGGCTGGCGCTGTACCTGGCCAAGGTGGCCGATGTCGAGGTGGTCGGCGTTTCGCTGGCAAGCGAACAGCTTGATCTCGCCCGTGAACGCGCAAAGGCCGAAGGGCTAGAGCACCGCGTCTCCTTCGAACTGCAAGACTATCGGGAAGTCACCGGCACCTTCGACCGGGTCGTTTCCGTGGGCATGCTCGAACATGTCGGTGCCCACCATCTGCAGGACTATTTCCTCAACGTGCGCGACCGCCTGAACCCTGATGGTGTGGCCCTGATCCATTCCATCGTCACCAAGGCACCGCCGGGCATCACCAGCGCGTTCATCCGCAAATACATCTTTCCCGGCGGCTACTCCCCGGCGATCTCGGAAGTGTTCGGCGCGGTCGAACGCTCCGGCCTGTGGCCGCTGGATGTCGAAGTCCTGCGCCTGCATTACGCGCTCACCCTGGAACACTGGTCCCAGCGCTTTGCCGAGCATCGCGACGAGGCACGCGGCCTCTATGACGAACGCTTCTGCCGCATGTGGGAGCTCTACCTGGCCGCGGCCGGTGGTGTGTTCCGTTACGGTTCCAACGCCGTGCTGCACCTGCAGCTTGGGCGCGAACGCGACGCGGTGCCGGTCACACGCGATTACCTGCGCGAGGCCAGCACAGCGCTGGCAGAACGTGAAACCGGTGCCTGAAGGCTGGACCCTGCGCCCTGCCTCTGGCATGACATTCTGGCAATGAAACGAGCTGCCTTCATGACGTTCACCAGATTCTTCGCTGTTCTTGCCATCGTGCTTGCCGGGTTTGTCAGCATGCCGGCCGGGGCGCAGACGCCCAACGAGATCGCCGCCGTGCAGGCCTATCTGGCGAGCCTGGGTTACGAGCCCGGCCCTCCCGATGGCGTCATGGGCGGACGTACGCGCACGGCAATCGAGCAGTTTGAAGCGAGCCGCGGCCAGCCCGTCACCGGAGAGGTGACCGACTGGATGATCGCCCTGGCCATGGGGCTTTCTGCCGACAGCGGCGGTGTCGGCGTGGTCGAGACCGAACCGCTGGCAGCGCCATCCACCGATGGTGGTGACGCCGACTCGCCCATCTCTGCCATGGCCGGAGATCCCGCCGTGATTCATGGCCAAGGAACGCTTGCCTTCAGCAACCTGGAAGATGGTGGCATCCTGATCACCGACGGCCTGCCATGGCGCGGCAGCATCCGGGTGGAACCACGCACGCTGGTCATCGTTTCGGCGACCGGAAACCTGTTTTCGGTTGATGAGGCCAGCAGCATGCCGATTCCGCTGAACGGTCAGGTGGTCGACATACCCGGATCGATCTTTGTGCCGCTCTTCCTGGCCAGCAACCAGGCATCGGCGGCAGAGGCCTCTCTTGCCGATGCCGTGGGCGTGACCTGGCTGTTCGAGCAGGGTTATCTGCGTTTTGATCTGGAAGGCTTCGCCCTGGAAGCGACCAATCCCGGCGCCAGCATGACCTTCACCCCCGAAGGCGTGGAGCTGCGCGGCTTCGAAGTGATGCCGCTCTAGGTTCCGCTGGCCATGACCGATGACGTCACCCCGCACCGCGTCGCCGTTCTTGGCCTTGGCAACATGGGAAGCGTGCTGGCCGACCGGCTGCTGGCACAGGGGATCGACGTCACGATCTGGAATCGCAGCCCCGGCAAGGCAGAGGCCTATGCGGGATCGCCTGCGCAGATCGCCGGTTCCCTCACCGCAGCAGTCGAGAACGCCGACTTCGTTCTGGTTTGTCTGCTGGACCATGCCGCAACCATGGCGCAGGTGGCGAATGATACGGTCGCACCCGCGCTGGCAGGCAAAATTCTGGTGCAGCTCTCCAGCATGACACCGGCAAGCTCCCGGGAACTGGGCGCCTGGGCGGATGGCCACGGCGTCGCCTATCTGGAAGGCCAGATTCAGGACTACCCAGACACAGTCCGCCAGGGGAAGGCGACGATCATCTGTGCCGGACCCGATCCTGTCTTTGGCGCATGCCGTGGGGTCCTTGATGCCCTTGCTGGTCATGTCGTTCATGCTTCGGAGACCCTGGGCAGCGCTTCGACCCTGGCAAACGCCCAGCTTGCCTTCAGCTTCATGGCCTATGCCGGCATGCTTCACGGCCTTGCCATGTGCCAGAAGGCCGGCGTTTCGGCCGATGTCTTCCGCGAGGTCATGGTGCGGGACTATCTCGAGCATGGTCCGTTTGCCGATGATCTCGACGCCATGGCCAGAACCGCACAAGCGCGCGCCTTCGACGACTCGGTCGGGGCGACCCTGCCGGTCTGGCTGGCATCCCTGCAGGAGGTCCTGACCGAGAACAGCAAGGAGAGTCTGGTATCAGAACCTCTTCAGGCGGTCGCGCGGCTCATGACCCGAGCCATCGAGGCGGGACATGACACACATGACTTTGCCGCGGTGATCGACGCCATCAATCCTCGAAGCTGAGCGGCGCGCCGGAACCGTCAGAGAATCGGGGCGGTGGGATCCCATTGTTCCCCGGGGTCCTCGATCTCGATGATCCAGAGATCGGGGTCATAACCCTTCTGGCGCTCCAGCCAGGTGTCGGCATCCGCTTCAGGCACGGGATCGGCGCCCAGCGGGCGATTCCAAGCGATGGCACCATCCTCATCGCGTGTCGGTGACAGAATGAGGACCGCACCGACTGATCGAATCAGCTTGATGAGGACCACGCCGGCATCCCCATCACCGCGTTGGACGACATAGACCGGGAGGGCCTGGGCATGGCATTGCCGGATCTGGGCATCGACCCACAAACCTGCCTTAAGACGTTGATTCATTGTTACTTTTCCAGTCGGGAGCCGGGCTCCTCAAAGGCTCCTCAGACTGCACTCTAACAAATTGAAGACACGATCGTCGCCCTGCCCTGTCGGTCTGGAAGGGTGAGCGGCGCTGGATCGGGCAATCCATCACATTCCCTGTAATCCGGGTCAACGGACATATCAGGTTCTGGTGTGTGATTGGTCCCGATGCAACGCCAACTCCCGGCCAGGAGGCGGCATCTGCATTCCCCGATCCGGATGACGATCCCCCAAATCGTCGGGCGGACCTGCCCCAAACAGGCCCGCCCCCACTTTTTCTTCAGCCTCAGTCGTCGGCACTCGCTTGGCTTTGTCTTGTAGCCTCAGGCGCCGGCGTTCACTCCGTTCACTTGGCCTCCGGGCCTGACCGGCCCGCCGGTGCGGTCGCACCGGTCGGCGGCCGCTGCGCTCTCGCCGCCGATTGCCTGCTCACCGTCAGCACAGGGTCGTGTCACAACCACCTCAACCGTGTCATCCCGGTCCGCTCGTTGCCTTTGAAACCCGTCATGACGCAATCCCGGATCGCGCTCGCCCTGCTCGCTTGTCCGGAATGACACCCCATGGGGTGGTTAGTGGGCGAGAGGTCCCTTAGGGACCGCGGGGAGCGACCGCGACCCCGCGCCGATAGGCGCGTAAGCCAAGTGTGCGGAGCGAACGCTCGGCGTCTGAGGGAACAAACATAAACAGCGGAGCGAACGCCGGCGACTGAGGCGAAACAAAGACTCCCTCACATCTCCACATCATCGACGTCGACCTGCCCCGAGACGCGGCGGCGGATATGGGACCAGGAGATGCCGATGGCCATGACTGTGGCGATGATGAAGAGCGCGATCCAGGTCATGACGACGCTGTCGGCAAGGTCCAGCAAACCCAGTTCGACGAGCCCGAAGACGCAGGCGGCCAGGAAGGCGACGGCCAGAATCATGCCAAGCGGACCCAGCGAATTCCAGGTTGCGCGCAGATAGATCACAAACAGGATCAGCAACACGATCCCGGCCAGGACCTTCAGGGCCAGCTGATCCTCGCCCCCGTTCATGACCCATTGATAGTAGGACCACGGCGCGGGATTGAACGTCACCATGACAGCCAGCACGGCCACGACCCAGCGGATCAGAAAGTTGCCCCACGAGAAACGTGTTGCCGCCATGATGGTCTCCGTTGTTAGCCAAGTCCTTCATACAACGAGAAGCGGCGGCTGAGCTAAAAAACCTTTCGCAGCAACCGCCCGTCGATTGCGACAAGGCCGACACCGATCAGCGCCATGCCGATGAGCTGTTCGGTCGTGACAACTTCGTTGAGGAAGAGGAAGCCCAGCAGTACGGCACTAGGCGGCACCAGCAGCGTGACGAGCATGACATTGCTGCCCCCGGCACGTCTGAGGATGGCAAAGAACATCAGGTAGGCGAGCGTGGTCGAGAGCAGGCCGACGCCGACCAGTGACGCCCAGACGACACCCGAGGGCACCGGCAACGTCCAGGGCTGCTCCAGGATCAAGGCGGCAGGCACCAGCACGATCATGGAACAGGTCGCCTGGCCCGTCGCCGCCGAGACCGGGGAGAGATGACGCAGACGACGGCCCCACAATCCGGCGGCGGCGTAGCTCATCGCTGCGGTGAGCAGCAGGGCGCCACCCAGCAGCTGGCCGTCCCTGCCTTCCAGCACAGACGGCCCCATCAGCACAACGACGCCCAGGAAGCCCAGAACGACACCCACCAGACGGTTGGGCGTGAGTTTTTCATCGCTGGTCAGGAAGTGTGCTGCGATGACACCGAACACCGGGGTCGTGGCATTGAGCACGCCCGCCATGCCGCCAGTGACCCAGACCTGGCCGGTGACGATCAGGCTGAACGGCAGCGCGTTGTTGAGGAGGCCCATGACGAAGAGTGCGCGCCAGGTGCTCCGGTCCCTGGGCAGTACAGGTCGGATGACGGCAACAATGGCCCACAGACCCATGACACCGATCACCATGCGTGCAGCCACGATGGTGACCGGCGGCAGTTCTTCGAGCGCAATCTCGGCAAAGAAAAACGACGCGCCCCAGACCGTGGAAAGCGCGACGAGAAGAACCCAGGCGGTGGTATCGAGTTTGGGGGCACCAGGAGACATGGCGCGGACTATCACGACATTGAGGCCGTCTGTCATTCTGGTTCTTGCGGCCGATGACAGCTACGCATCCGGGCCGGATCAGCAACAATGACTCTCTGCAACTGATGGGTCGTGTGTTACATCTTAAATTTGCGAATGATTCTCATTAGCAATTACGTGCAATCTGTCACCCAAGGAGAACACCAGATGACCACGATACCGAACCTTCGAAACGCCCTGGCCGCCGCCCTGCTTGCGGTCACGCCGGCAGCAGCCCTTATGCTGAATTCCACAACCGCCCACGCCGACATGAGTACCGCAGACCTGGTTTCGGCCTTGCAGGAAGGTGGACACGTCCTGTTCATCCGCCATGCAACGACAGAATCCGATTACGCCGACCAGGTCACGGCAACCATGGGTGACTGTTCGACCCAACGCACCCTGAGCGAAAAAGGCTGGGCCGAGGCACGGGCGCTTGGCCAGGCCTTCGACCGGCTGGAAATTCCGGTTGGCAGCGTCATCAGCAGCGAATATTGCCGTGCCTGGAAGACCGCCGATCTGGCATTCGGCCATCATGAGAAATCTTCGGCCCTCAACTTTGAACCAGCTGAAGAATACTCCGATGCCCAGATCTCCACGATGCGCGAACAGATCACACCCTACCTTTCGGCCATCCCTGCCCCGAACGAGAACACGGTCCTGGTAGGTCATGACGATCCGTTCGAGGCTGCCACCGGGATCTATCCCGAACCCATGGGCATCGCGTTCGTCCTGCTTCCCAAGGGTGATGGCGCCTTCGACGTCCTGGGCAGCATTCTGGTCGATGCATGGCCACTGGATCTGAACTAGCGGCCTAACCCCTGGCCCGGGGCCGGCCAACATGGCCGATGGTCGGCCCCGATCCCGTTTGCGCCTGCAAACCTGTTTCCCACCAAAGATATTCGGACTAGGGTTCAGTCCGTCATTTGTCTGACAGGTCTGTGTCATGGTTCAGCACCGTCTCCAGCCTCTGCTTGCCCCCCGTTCGGTGGCAATCGTTGGCGCTTCGCCCAAACAGGAAAGTTTTGGCTGGTCGTCCTATCGCGCGCTGGTCGATTACGGCTTCGAAGGCGAGGTCTATCTGATCAACCCCGGTTACGAGGAAATCGACGGGCGGCCCTGCTATCCCGATTTCGCCGCCATCGGGAAACCCGTCGAACACGCCATGCTGAACGTCGCCAATGCGCGGCTGGAAGGTCTGTTCGAAGCAACCGTCGCGGCAGGCATCCCCGCGGCAACGATCTTTGCTTCGGGGTATCTCGAGGGCGATCCCGAACTGGTGACCAGAATGCGCGCGCGGGCGGCCGAGACCGGGCTGATGATCTGTGGCGGCAACGGGTCCGGATTCTATAACCGTGCCGAAAATGTGCAGATCGCGCTGGGGTCGGGACGCGGCGAGGCCGTGGTCGGTCCCGTCACCCTGATCGCCCAGTCGGGATCGATCTACATGGGCATGGTCCAGACCGACGGCAGGCTGGAATTCAACATGACAGTCTCGTCAGGTCAGGAGCTCGCCACATCAGCTGCCGATTACATGGATTACGCGCTGGAACTGGAATCAACCCGCGCCATCGGCCTGTTTCTGGAAACCGTGCGCGATCCTGAAGGATTCTGCGCGGCTGCCGACAAGGCGCGCGAGCGCGGTGTGCCCGTGGTTGCGATCAAGACCGCGCGCACGGCGTTGAGCAAACGCATGGCGGTCAGCCATTCCGGAGCTCTGGCCGGTGACGATGCGGTTTATGACGCCGTGTTCGAGCGCCACGGCATCCTGCGCGTGCGCGAGGTCGATGAACTCACCGCCACATTGCAGCTCGCTACCCAGCCCCGCGTGATGGTGCCGGGCGGTCTGGTCGCCATCACCGATTCCGGCGGCGAACGTGAACACCTGACCGACCTTGCCGATGACGCCGGGGTGCCGTTTGCACAGATATCTCAAGACACCACGACGCGCCTGGCCGAACGGCTGGATTACGGTCTTGATCCCGTCAATCCGCTGGATGCCTGGGGCACGGGCCACGATTATCTCAACATCTTCCTCGATTGCTGGCGCGCCCTGATGGCCGATGACGACTGCGCCGTGGGCATCTGGGTTGCCGACCTGCGCGACGGTGAGAAGTACCGTACGCCGTTCCAGAAAGGCGCGAAAGCGATCGCCGAGGAAACCGTCAAACCCATGGTTTTTGCCACCTGTGTGCCCAACGCCATC
>CALIUG010000189.1 GCA_938048755.1 uncultured Alphaproteobacteria bacterium | reverse complement strand
TCTCGCCCTGCGACAATCGCTCCTCGGCCTCCCGCAGAAAGCCAATGATCTGCTCAGGCGTATATCTCTTCCGGCTCATCTCTTCCTCCTCCCGTGGAGTTCAGATTAGCCGGACTCGCTCATTCAGCATGGACCAGTTTTGGGGGAGCAGGTCAGTCGACGCTGGCGAGCTGGATCTCGTCGACTTCGAACTGGGGCTCCGAGTTGGAGAGAATCTGCCAGATCGTGACTTCCAGCTCCTGATAGAAGTCCGTATCGGAATCCTGGGTAATGTTGGCCGTCGACCCGTTGTTGCCACCACCGCTCTCGCCGACCGATGAAAAGATATCCGTGCTGACATCCATCGATGCTTGCGAAATCCGCGATGCCGCGATCTGGTCGATCCGGTAATTTCGGTGATACGGGCGATCCAGCTCAATCTGAAGGACGCCATTCTTGAAGCTGTAACGCAGGTTCGCCATGTTGGCGATACGCTCGATGACCTCGATAAAGGGTTTGTTGTTGGCGGTGAAGATGACACCACCTTCGATGGTCGGATCGATCTCGACGTCGATTTCTGCGGCCCGCGCCAGTTCCAGCAGCACGTCGCGCAGGGATACGCTATCGGTCACCGATATCGATACCAGGCGGTTTTCCGCGCCACTCTGGGGTACTGGTGCAACCAGTGCCGGGACAAGATCGGGAATCGGCGGCGCCTCGGCTTCGTATTGTTCGACAATGTTTGTATTCGTGGAACCGATGACGTTGGAATAGTCATCCTGGGTCAGCGAGAGTTCTTCATCATGGTAATCGCCAAGCGGCGCGCTGCAGCCTGACATGGCCAGCGCCATCCCCAGAATGCCGATCCAGCGGATCGCCTGATGTCGCAACAAATGCGTGCCCGGCCGCGCAACCATCGCGACGCCTCCTTATGATTTGCGGCTTCTTTATATATCAGAGTCTGAGAGAATGAAAGCAAGGCATTGAGAGTCTTGATAGAATCATGATTAGCGAGTCTTTCATGCAACAGGTCAGGTGCCACTACGGCTTTGCGGTTGCCAGGCTGCGAACCGGGCTGTGGAGGCGCTGTTCATGATTTTCGACGGTGCTGCAGATGCCGTGCTCGCGGCCTTCCTGGGCTGCATCTTCGGCAGTTTTGCAACCATGCTCATCCATCGGATGCCCTCTCAGGATCGCTCTGCATGGGGAGGCCGCTCGGCCTGCCCGAAATGTGATGCGATACTTGGGATCCGTGATCTCGTGCCGGTCCTGTCCTGGTGTCTGAGCAGGGGGCGATGCCGCCACTGCCGGGCTTCCATCGGCTGGCGTTATCCGCTGACCGAGGTCGCAACAGCTCTGGTTTTCATGGGTGCCTGGTGGGCTGGTGACGGTTTCGGGCTGCCGTTTTTCCTGCTGGCGGCCCTGGGTCTGACTCTTGTGGTCATGTCGGCGATCGATCTGGAGCATGGTTATCTGCCTGACGCCCTCCAGATCACGGCGTTCCTTCTGGGGCTGGTCTGGCGTTTCATGGCACCGGGAGACCCGCTCCATCAGGCGCTGGATGCCCTTTTGGGAATCGCCGCCCTGGGCGGAACAGGCCTTTTGGTGCGTTGGGGCTTTCGCCTCCTGCGCGGGCGCGAGGGGTTTGGCCTGGGTGATGTGAAGCTGCTGGCGGTTGCCGGACTCTGGCTGGGCCTTGGGCCGGCCCCCCTCTATCTCATCACGGCTGGCCTGGGTGGTGCGGTCTTTGCGGTGATCTGGCGTCAGTTGGGCGGTGGCCGTGAGTTTCCGCTCGGCCCCGCCCTGGCGCTGGCGCTTTTCCTGGCTCTGATCTTTCCCGAGGCTGCACGCCTCATGAACTGATTCAGGCTAGGCGCCGGGCCTGTCCCAGTCGAAGCCGATCAGCACGCAACCGGTTTCGGTGCGTGAATTGTGGTGGCTGCCGGGCTGATAGCTGCAGATGTCGCCTTTCTTCAGGACGGTGCCGTCGCTCTCGATCAGTTCGCCCTCCAGAATCATGAACTCTTCCATGCAGGCATGGGTGTGGGCAATGGTCACCGCACCTGGTTTCATGCGCATGACATAGATTCCGCGGCTGGTTGCGGGATCATAGCTCACTTTCAGGACGCTCATGTCATCCTGCACGGGACCTTCCATGTCATAGATGTCAAATTCGGTCTCATTGATGTTGACGATGGTGCGATCGCTTCGCGTCATGGTGAGCCTCCGCCTAGTTGCTCAGTGAATGGGTGAAACGTCAAAGCCGGCCTCGGCAAGCTGTTGCAACAGGCCGTTGTCGCCGGGCAAATGCATGGCGCCGACGGCGACAAAGTAGCCGCCTTCAACCACCATGGGGATCATCCGCTCGGCCATGCGGTCGTTACGCTCCAGGATCAGAGCCTTGTTGAATCGCTCGGCCAGCCCCGGATCGCCTTCACCGGCCATCGACGCCAGTTCATAGAGCGTTCCCAGATCGTGTTCGACATAGGCAACCAGAACTGCCTCATAGAGGGCATCCATCATCGGCTTGTTGGCAACAAGATCGGCCATGATGGCGACCTGATCAGCCTCGCTCATGGCCTCGAAGACCGAGAGCTGTTCGTCGATGGTTTCCAACGCAAGCAGGCGTTTACCGTTTGCTTCAGCGCGATCCTGCAACAGGGCGTCGAGCGAGACCTGGCCGCGAGCCTGGCGGAACGTTTCTTCGGGGGGCACCGAAAGCATCAGGAACACGGCCCAGGGCCTCAGATACTTCAGCGCCGAAGGGATCATGTCATAGGGCTGGGCAATCACCTTCAACTGGTCAAACAGGCTTTTGCCCAGAATGTCGTCCAGGCTCCTGCCGTCCGACAACATCATGCGTTGCACCAGAGCCCCCTGGTTTTGCTGTCCCAGGATCAGTTCGAAGACGGCCGTGTGTGAGGCATCCATGGCTTCCAGTGTCTGGGGCGCGATATTGTCGATCACTCTGGGGTCGGAAACATGCATGGTTTCCAGCAGGTAACTCGTTGCGCCATCGGGAGCGTCGATGCGCCACAGCAAGGCATCGTCAACGTCACTTGCATGGCTTGGTTGTGACCAGAAGCCGCTGAAAAGGAGGCTGGCGAACAGTGCAAATGCCGGAACGAGCCTGAGTGAGATTCGCAGGGGTGTTGTCATCATGGGGCCAGCTTGCCCTCTTTTGACCAACCGTCAACTCAGCGGGTCAACGCGGCCACAACGGCCGCGGAGAGGATCGGGAGGTTTTCAGGGGTGAGACTGGAACGGGACGAACGCGGTTCGCGGGATGTCTGCGGTTTCGCGCGCTGGTAGGTACGTCCGCCCCGTTCCAAAGTTCAAGCTAGTTAAGTTTGTGCCACCCCGCAGTGGCGCAGTTCACACCCTGAAAGGGATCGAATTCAGAAGCCTGCCTTGATTTCCTCGAACATGCGTACGGCAGTTTCACGGGTACGTGGATCCCACGCACCGAAAAACCGGCTTGCTGCCAGCAGGCCTTGCGGGTCTTCCATGCCCAGATCAGCAAGGCGTGCCGGTGCAACGGTTTCAAAGGCCCCTGCATTGGCAGCACCATAACCGAAGGTGTTGATCAGATATGCACCGGCTTCTGCAGACAAGCCGGCATCGATGTAGTCATAGGCTTCCTCTTCGTCACCCGGGCCGTCAGCGACCAGGCAGGTGCAATCCACCCAGGTCAGCACACCCTCCCGGGGCACCATGAAGCCGACATCAATGTCCCTGCGTTTCAGGGAAGCAAGGGAAGCATTCCAGCCGTAGGCAGCGATCACTTCGCCGGTCACCAGGGCCTGCTCGAGCTCTGAACGTCCCGTCCAGTAGAACGCCAACAGCTCGCGCTGTTCCATCAGCTTTTCGCGCACACGCTCAAGATCGGCCTCACCCATGGTGTAGGGGTCGTCGATGCCCAGAACCATGGCGGCGTTGAGCACAACGGCATCCATTGAATCACGTTGTGCAATCCGCCCGGCAAGCTCCGCATCCCAGAGGACGTTCCAGCTTTGGTCGTCTGCACCTTCGGGGAGCAGGTCCTTGCGATAGATGATCGAACTGTTGCCCCAGGCAAACGGGACACCGAAGGTCTCGTCACCGTCCTGCAGGGCCGGGATGTCACGCAGGGCCGGCAGAATATCGGCATGGTTGGCGAGACGGGACGTGTCGATCGGCTTCAACAGACCTGCGTCGCGCCATCGGCCAAGCATGTGGTTGGTCGGCTGGACCAGCGTGGGGCGGAAGCCCGCGGCGACCTTGTCATAGGCTTCATCGTTGTCGGCATAGAGCAGAAAGCTCGGCTCGGCTCCGTGGGTTTCATCGAAACCAGCGCGTAGGGCGACGGCGTCATAGCCGGGCCAGGTGAAGACTTCGATCGGAAAGGTCTGGGCGGCCGCCGCAGGAATGGTCAGGGTCACCGCGCCCACGGAAGCCAGCACGGCATGAAAGTCGCGTCGAGAAAGCGTGCCGGCCGCGAGGGCATCGCGAAAGCGGTTGAGTTCCATGACAGCCATGCAGCAAATCTCCCTAAACGACGTTGATCGCCTGGTTCAGTCCGGTTTGCGACCTCTTACCCGGACACCCGATGCCACGACGCGTCCGTCAACGACATGCACGGGACCAACTTCGATCATGTCTGCGACATCGGCAAGTTCCGCGCCGATTGCGGCAAAACGCGCCAGCAGGTCGGAAAACGCGGCATGGGAAGCATTGGGCCAGCCGTCGCTGTTGCGCAGCAGACGGTTGACCCGAAGCCTGTTGATCAGCATGGCTGCGTGCTCCGCGTCGAAACCGGGTAGGGCCATCACGGATTCATCCAGCAGCTTGCCGTAGTTCCCGGCGGTACGGACTTCGATCATCGGCCCGAACTGGCGGTCGCGGATCATCGTGTAGGTCAACTTGACGATCGGCCCACCGGCATCGGTCGCACTTTCAACGCCGAAATCGGCCATCAGCGCCTTGGACGCTTCGGCGTCAAGATTTTGGTTGGCCGAAAGCAGGCTGCGTAGACGCGCTAGAGCCTCGGCATCCACCACGGGAGGTGAGTCCGCCATGGTCTGTTCGGCACGGTCGCGCCAGTCAAGCGCACGGCGCAGCGCAACCAGTCCCTCGCGGGTTCCGCACAGGGCGATGACACCGTCATCGCTCAGTGCCTTGCCCGCGGTCATGATGCCCGACATGGGCGTGTTGATCAGTGCGGCGACTGGCTTGTCGGTGCGCGCCAGGGTTGCGACCAGTGCCTTGGCGTAACCCTTCTCGGTCGTCGGGTTCCACTGAAAGTCACCGCAGAAGGTCACCAGGCCGACATCGGGGTCCCCCGCCATGGCTTCGAAGTATCCTTCAAAGCTGTCTTCGTAGTTGTCCGCCGTGCCCCAGGCATCCAGCGGGTTGACCGGTTCCAGCGCATGATGGAGATGCGGGCGGATACGCTGGGCGGTTTCCGCGTTGATCGTTGCCATGGGCACATCCAGTTCGTCTGCCAGGTCAACGAACATCTCGCGTTCACCACCGGAATCGAGCACCACGCCCAGACCTCCGGACTGAAGCTGGCGATCATGGGAAAGCAGGGTCAGCAGGTTGGCCATCTGATCCAGGCTGTCGACGCTCAACACGCCATAACGATCAAACACGGCCTGATACGCTGAATGGTTGCCTGCATCCGCATTGGAGTGGATCGTGGCGAAACGGCTGGCAAGCTCGCTGCGTCCGACCTTCATGGCAACGACGGGGATGTTCCTCTCGCGTGCTTTGGCCAGCGCAGCCACGAACCCTTCAGCATCGCGCGCTTCTTCCATGAATAGAGCGATAACCCGTGTTGAAGGCATCTCCAGCGCGTAGTCGATGTAGTCGGCGGTCGTACCGTTGATCTCCTGGCCACTGGAGACAATCAGGTTGCAGCGATACCGGACGTCGTTGAGGCCGATCTCGCTGAAGACCGTGCCCGAATGGGTGATGAAGGCGACATGACCGCCCTCGACCATCTTGTCGCTGGCGTCATAGATCGTGACGGGGATGCGGTCGGCCATGTTGAGGTAACCCATGCCGTTGCCGCCACAGACCGGCACACCAGCCTCGCGTGCCTTGGCCTTCAGACGTGAAAGCAGGCTGCGATCGGTTTCGCCATCGAGATAACAGGTGTCGAAGATGGTCGCCGAACGCACACCCATGGCGATCGCGTCATCAAGCTGCTGCTCCAGAAAGGTGCTGTTGACGCCCAGAACCGCCATATCCACCTGCTCGGGCAGGTCACGCAGGGAAGGGAGACAAGCCAGCCCCTGGATCTCCTCATAGCGCGGATTGACCGGATAGATCGGGCCGGAAAATCCGCACTTGATGAGGCCAGCCAGCATGCCGTGCCCGGCGCTGCCTTCGCGTTGCGAGGCGCCCACCACAGCGATGGAACGCGGACGAAGAAGCGGAGCAAGGCGATGATCGGTCATGATGATATCCGGGCCGGAGCGGGAAGGTGTTTGATAGCAGGTTGGTCATGGCGTGCAATCGGGAGACGCAGGGGTTGCACGCAATGGGCCGCTTCTTCCTATTCAGCCGGGTGATTTCGACAGGAATCCTTGCCTGATGTCTTGCGCGGCTGCACAGGCTGGCCGCACAGTGACGGGCCGACGCGACCACCCGATGAAAGAGCCGACCCATGGCCTACCCCTTGCCACAGAGCGCACGCGACTGGCAGTCGAAGATGCGCGCCTTTACCGACGAGAACCTGATCCCCTGGGAGGTCGAGGCCGAGATGAACGACGGCTTTATCCCCCAGGATGCGTTCGACGCGATCTTTGCCGCGACCAAGGCCATGGGCCTCTATTTCCCGTCCATTCCCAAGGATGGGGGCGGTGCGGAGCTCTCCAAGCTGGAGATTGCCGTAATCCAGGAGCAGGTCGGGCGCACGACCAACGGCATGTGGGGTTGTTATTCCGACCTCTCGCCGTTCCTGTACCACACGGCCAACGCTCATCAGCGTGAACGGTATGTCGATCGCATGATCCAAGAAGGCAGCCGGGTCGCTTATGCCATCACCGAGGAAGGTGCCGGCAGCGATGTCGACGCCATTGAGGCGACGGCGGTGAAAGATGGCAACGGCTATCTCCTGAACGGCGTCAAACTCCACGTCACCGGTGCGAACCTGTCGAAATGGCTTGTCTTCCAGGCACGGCTGGAGGACGGCAAACACGGCCTCTTTTATGTGGATATGGAAGCCCCGGGTGTCTCAACGATCCGCACGCCGCGCTACACCCACAACTTTCGTGGCCATCATCTGCTGATGAAGTTCGAAGATGTGCGTGTCACCGCCGACGACATGATCGATGCGGATGGCGATGGCATCACCTGGACTTATGACTGGTTCCGCCAGGAGCGCATGAAGATTGCCGCGCGCTGTTGCGGCGCCGCCAGCCGACTGATCGACGAAGCCACCGCCTTTGCCCGTGAGCGGATCCAGTTCGGCACGCCGATCTGGGAAAACCAGGCGATCCAGTTTCCCATCGCCGACAGCCTGACCGAACTCTGGGCAGGCCGGCTGATGACCTATGACATCGCCGCAGCCATGGACCGGCATGACGACGTCAAGGTGCTCCATGCCAAATCGGCCATGGCCAAGCTCTTCTGTTCGGAATTTGCCTTCCGCACCGCGGACCGTGCCGTGCAAATCTTCGGCGGACGCGGTTACATGCGCGAGAACGTCGCCGAGCGCTTCTATCGCGAGACCCGCGTCGACCGTATCTGGGAAGGCACCAGCGAAATCCAGCGTGTCATCATCGCCCATTCCCTGCGCAAGCGTGGGCAGGAAGCTCTGATCGGTGTCGATGAGACCGATGCGGCAAAGGCCTGGCACGCCAAACTGCGCCCTTTCATCGAGAAGGAACTGATCCCCTGGGAAATGCATGCCGAGGAAAACGACGGCAAGCTGCCAGACGGCGTGAAGGAAAAGCATGTCGCCATGGCCAAGGACCTGGGTCTTTGGATGCCGCTGATTGCAAAGGAGCATGGCGGGGCAGGGCTGACGACCTCGGAAGTCGTCGCCGTGCAGGAGGAAATCGGGCGCGTCACCAACGGGGTGGGCTGGTGTTACCACGATGTCTCGCCCTTCCTGGTGAAGACGGCCACGCCCTGGCAGAAGGAGCGTTACGTCGGGCCCCTGCTGGAGGGTAAACGTCATGAGTGTTACGCCATCACCGAAGAAGGGGCGGGCAGCGATGTCGACGCCATCGAGGCCACCGCGCGCCGGGATGGCAATGGATGGGTCCTCAACGGCGTCAAATGGCATGTCACCAGTGCCAACCTTGCTGACTTCCTGGTCTTTCAGGCCAAGATGGAAGATGGCCGGCACGCGCTGTTTTACGTCGACATGGATGCTGAAGGCGTCGAGATCGTGCGCACGCCCGCCTATACCCACACCTACGACGCCCATCACCCCATCATGAAGTTCACCGATGTGAAGGTGCCCTCAGACGCCCTGATCGATCCCGACGGCAGCGGTATCGCGCTCACCTATGAGTGGTTTCGCCAGGAACGTCTTGGCATTGCGGCACGCTGCTGCGGTGCGGCCAGCCGCCTGATCGACGAGGCGCTCACCTTTGCCGAGGAACGCGTGCAGTTCGGCAAACCGATTATCGAAAACCAGGCGATCAGCTTCATGCTGGCCGACAGTCTGGTCGAGCTATGGGCAGGACGTCTCATGATCCATCGACTGGCCCAGAACATCGATGCCGGTGAGGATGTGAAGGTCCAGCACGCCCAGTGTTCGATGGCTAAACTCTATTGTTCGGAAATGGCTAACCGGGTTGCCGACCGTGCGGTGCAGATTTTCGGTGGGCGCGGCTACATGCGCGAGTACACCGCCGAACGGTTCTTCCGGGAACTGCGTGTCGACCGCATCTGGGAAGGCACCAGCGAGGTCCAGCGCATGATCATCGCACAAAGCCTGGTCAAGCGCGGTCAGGACGCGTTGATCGGATGATCGATCTTCCCACGGTTATCGGTCATCGCGGCGCGGCGGCCTATGCGCCCGAAAACACCCTGGCCAGCCTCGCCTGCGCCGCGGAATTGGGCTGCACGTGGGTCGAGTTTGATGTGCATCTGACCCGCGATGACGTGCCGGTCGTCATCCATGACCGCAATCTCAAGCGCACCACCGGCATGGACGCCATGATCGATGACGTTCATTCCTCACAGCTGATGGAGATCGATGCCGGCAGCTGGTTCGACCCCATGTGGTCTGGCGAACGCATTCCCACGCTTGCTCAGGCACTGGATGCTTGCCGGGTGCTGGGTCTGACGCCCAATATCGAGATCAAGGATGAGGTAGCCGGCCGGCGGGCCGCAGCACGAGCGGTCGCCGAAACCGTGCGCGAACGCTGGCCGTCCAACCTGCCCAGACCTCTGGTTTCCAGCTTCAGCCTGCGCGTGCTCTATCACATGCGTACCTTGGCGGCAGAGATTCCGCTGGGCCTTCTGATGTGGCAAACGCCCCCGCGTTTCTGGACCTTGCATGCCAGAATCCTGCGTTGCGCCAGCATCCATGTTGATCGCACGTTGATGTCCCCGGCGGTGGTGGTAAAGGCAAAGCGCCGCGACCGCCGGCTGGCGGTCTATACGGTCAACGAGGCGCCGGACGCCGATGCGTTCCTGCAACAGGGTGCTGATTCCCTGTTCAGTGATAAACCGGATCTGCTGGTCGACGATGACCACCAAGAAAGCCCTCTTGAAGCGGCAGCGACATAAAGGCCATCATGTCGGCGCTGGTAGTTGTATCCGTCCGGCCAGAGTGTCGGCGGTATGGAAAGGTCTGATTCGCTGTGGCGTTGAGAGATTCAGGCGGCAGGACAATCCTTGCAAGCGCACGATTGCGGCGGATCATCGCAGTGGCCGTTGGTATCGCTCTGGTATGGGTTGTTCTCATCGCACTCCTGGGTGTCTGGCGTCATGGCCATGTGACCCAGAGGCACCTGTCGCTGGCGACCATGGATGCCCAACTCATGGCGCGATCGAATGCACGGGTCCTGGGACAGCGGTTCGAAACCTTGCGGACCATCGCGTCCATGCTTTCAGGCCAGGAGCGTTTGGGTCGTGCCGCATTCGGCTTCAATACCTTGAGTTTGCAGACCCCCAACGAGGATTGGGGCGACCTTCTGGTCGAGGGAGAACTTGCTCTCCTTTCCCAGGACTTTGCGGGCATGGCCCACGAGCTAGGCATTGATGGAATCTACCTGACGAACCGGGACGGTTACGTCATTGCGGCCAGCGATTGGGGATCCGATCTTACCCATCTTCAGGAAAGCTTCGCAGATGCCGTCCACTTCAGTAGAGCGATGGAAACCGGCGAAGGCGAGCAGTTCGGCGTCGACACGGTGAACGGCAAACCGCGATTCTTCTTTTCGTCGCGCGTGACCCAGGGTGCGCAGGTCCAGGGTCTGGTCATTATCGCAACGTCCTCGGATCGCATTGTCCCGCTGTTGCAGCGGGGCGGGGAAGACGTTCTTCTGACCGACCCGTTCGGGGTTGTCGTGGCGTCCAACAACGACAACTGGATGTATCGCGCGGTCGATGATGCAGACCTCAAGGATATGGAGGTGGTCGCCCTTGGGTTGCGCTACGGCCGGTCGGACTTTCTTTCCCTGCCGGCATCGGCCCAGGCCGAAACCATGGATGACGTGCTGGAATTCGGACGGGTGCATGCCTCGGTTGTCGAAGAGAACTTCGTCAGCCATGTCGTCTTGCCGATTGACGAACTGGTGGAACTGCGCCGTGCGAACCTGATCATGATGATCGGCCTGATCGTGTTCGGTGTACTTCTGGTGGCAGTGGTTGCCCTTGCTCTTGCGCAGATCGCCGCGATCCGCGAACGCGCGATCCGCGATTCACTCACGGGCCTCTACAACAGACGTTACATCGATGAATCGCTGCCCGGTCTGATCGAGCTTGATGAGCGCGGCAGGCTGGCGGGCCTCGCGCTTGTTGCCTTTGATCTCGACAAGTTCAAAGGCATCAACGACACGTGGGGCCACGACGTTGGTGACAAGGTGCTCCGCCGCTTCGCCCAGATTCTGGCAGATTGCGCCCGTCGCACCGACCTTCCGTGCCGCATGGGCGGCGAGGAGTTCGTTGCCTTTCTGGTCGAACAAAACCTGGACGGCGTCACCATCTTTGCCGAACGTGTGCGTGCCCGTGTCGCGGCCATCGACGATCTGGCGCCTATCCCGGCCGGACGCATCACCACCAGCGCCGGTGTTGTCATGCGCCGGCCCGGTGAAGGGCTCGAGGAAATGGTGAAGCGGGCGGACGCGTTGCTCTATCGCGCCAAGGCGAATGGCCGCAACCGGATCGAACGCGAAGATCAGGTCAGCGACGCGCTCCCAGCAGACGCAGCGGATTGATCCGCGCTGTGCGCTGCTGTTTACGCGTTTCGCGCGCGTCGAGTGTCACGTCACCCTGCGGCAACGTGGATGTCATGGCCTGAATGACCCCGAAATAGGGGATGTTGTAATTCTTCATGGTCGGTCTCCGCCGAGGCCAGGGTTCGAACAGAGAATGTGGCTGTGTGCGAGGGTTTCCACAACGACCGGCGTTGAGGGGCCAGCCATGCGTCGCGCGCATGGCGAACGTTGCGTTAGACCGGATCATGTTTACACCGAAGCACAACGTGCTTCCGTGTAAACATGTGAATCCGTTCTACATCAAATAGTTAGAGCATCTTCACCTGTCTTGGTTGTATCGCAAAGCGATTCAACCAAGACAGGATATGCTCTAGACCAGTGCAGCAGCGGCAACCAGGTTCGTCAGCTTGGCGCGTGTCAGGTCCGAGCCCAGCATGATCAGCCCGCAATCGGGCGCAGCCATCAGGCGGTCGGCGTCAATGTGGTTCAGGGTTGCGCGCAGTCGCTCCACGATCTCGTCGACGGATTCGATCCGGCTTGAAGCAATCTCAACGGCTCCAAAGATCACGATCGTGTTGGCGAACTTCTCCAGCAGGGAAAGATCGTTGTGCTGGTGGGCATCCTCGATCGAAACCGCATCGATCAGGCTTGCATCGATGGCGGTTGCCAGCCGCTGATAGACGTCCGGGTCTGCCTTGACGTAGTCGGTTTCATCCAGCTTGTCGGGGTAACCACAGCACATGTGCATGGTGCGCGTGACACGGTCGGGCACACCCGCGAAACAGCGCTCAAGGTTCTCGACACCGAAGTCCAGTGCCTGATCGGGCAGGCGCGCAAACAACGGTTCATCAACCTGGATGTGCCGGCAGCCGGCTTCCGCCAGGCGTCTGATTTCAACGTTGAGTGCATCGGCAAGGTCGGCGCACCAGGCGCGGCGGTCGCCATAGGTGATGTCTGCGGTGGAATCCGAAATGGTAAGGGGGCCGGGAACCGTGATCTTGACCGGCTTGTCCGTCGCGCTCTGCGCGATCTGCCAATCACGCACCAGGAATGGTTCACCTGCCTCGATCCTGCTCGTGAAGGTTGGCACGTCATCGGTCCAGGCGCCGTTGCGCATGGTGCATTCGGTCAGAACATCCAGCTCGAATCCCTTGAGATGGCTGCAATGGTAATGGACATAGTTGGGCCGTCTGATCTCGCCGTCGGTGGGAATATCGATCCCCAGGGCGGCCTGGTCCGCTACGGCCTCCCGGGTTGCCCGGTCGAAAATTTCAGTGCGTTCATCCTCGCTCATGCCAACGGTTGAGGCCTCACCGACCTGGGCGACCTCGTGAAACCAGGCCATGTGCGGCACGTATTCGGGTTTGGGCCAGGCGCCGATACAGGTGGTCATGATGGGCATGGTGTCGTCTCTTGTTTGTGCAAATACTTGGCCATGTCGGCTCGCGCACCGCAAGCGCTTTGGTTAGGCTATGGTAGCAACTTCCAGGATTGGAGTGGATCGTGGCCCAGACCTTTGACTTAGTGATACGTGGTGGCGCGGTCATGACCCCATCCGGCCTGACAGACACCAGTGTGGGTGTGCGTGATGGACGCATCGTTGCGATCGGCGATCTTGACCCTTCAGGGGCCGGCGAGGTGTTCGACGCCACGGGGCTGACGGTTCTGCCCGGCGTGATCGATACCCAGGTGCATTTCCGCGAACCCGGCAACGAACACAAGGAAGACCTTGCCCACGGTTCGCGTGCAGCGGTGGCCGGTGGCGTGACGGCCGTGTTCGAAATGCCCAATACCAAACCCGCGACCGTCGATGCCGATGCTCTCAACGACAAGCTGGAACGTGCCAAAGGCATGTGGTGCGACCATGCGTTTTTCATCGGTGCGGGGCGTGACAACCATGCCGAGCTGGCCGATCTGGAACAACTGCCCGGTTGTTGCGGTGTGAAGCTTTTCATGGGGAGTTCGACCGGAGGCCTGCTGGTTGAGGAAGACAGCGCAATCGCTTCGGTCCTCGCCTCGGGCCGTCGTCGTGTCGCCATCCACGCAGAAGACGAGCCGCGCCTGATCGAGCGCAAGCATCTGGCCGAGGCCGAAGGTCATGCCCGCGCCCATCCGGTCTGGCGTGATGAGGAAACTGCCCTGAAGGCGACCCAGCGCATCATCGCGCTGGCGCGGCAGGCCAACCGACCGGTGCATGTGCTGCACATCACCACGGCTGCGGAAATTGCGTTTCTGGGCACGGTCAAGGATGTGGCGACGGTGGAGTGCCTGCCCCAGCACCTGACGCTGACCGCGCCGGATTGTTACGAGCGTCTGGGAAGTTATGCCCAGATGAACCCGCCGATCCGTGATGCACAAAATCAGGAAGGCCTCTGGCAGGGTATCACCCAGGGCATCGTCGACGTGCTGGGTTCCGATCACGCGCCCCACACCAAAGAGGAAAAGGAGCAGACCTATCCGGCAAGCCCCAGCGGCATGCCCGGCGTGCAGACCATCCTGCCGTTGATGCTCAATCATGTGGCGCAGGGCCGTCTGACCCTGCAGCGTGTTGTCGATCTGTTGTGTTACGGGCCTCAGCGCATCTACAACATCCGCGGCAAGGGACGCATCGCCGTGGGTTACGACGCCGACTTCTCCATTGTCGACCTCAAGGCGCAGCGCACCATCGAAGCCGCCGACCAGCAATCCAAATGTGGCTGGACTCCCTTTGACGGCATGGCAATCACCGGCTGGCCCATGGCCACCATCATCCGCGGCCATGCTGCCATGCGTGACGGCGAACTGGCCGAACGGCCGGGAGGTAAACCCGTCAAGTTCTGGGACACGGCCAGGTGATCGCAAAAGTACGCATTAGGACGTTGATCAGGGCAGTTCCGTTTCTGGTAATGATTGGCTTGGCTGCTTGTGCCGGCAACGCGAAACCGTCGTCACCGGGTAGTGTGAATTCTCTGACCAGAAACTCCGCATCGTTCGCCGGTTATCCGGCGATGGGTAAGTTCACGAATTCGCCACAGCTGCTTGTTGGAGAGGCCCGGGGCTACTCCAGCGGGCTGATTTTCATCGCGCTGTCGAGTGAACCCCAGATTGTGGACGCTTTTTTGAGAACTGGGATGGCAGGTCGGAACTTGACCTTGAGGCGTTCCTGGATGACCTGGCGCGACGGGACCTGATGCTCCTGGATCTCCAGGCATGTTTTATGGCTCTTGTGCGCAATGACGATCACGATCAGTTTGACAAGTATGTTCCTGATAGTCTCAAGGGCGAAACGGTCTTTCTTGGAAGTGCAACGTGCATTGAGGAGCACGAAGATCTGGGCGTCATGATGGTGTTGGACCAAGACGGCATCGTCAAAGGGATGGCCGCAACGGACGATGAGGACTTCTATATGTCCCTGATGTTCAATGGGTCGCGGGAAGCCTTCACGCGATGGTCCCAGAAGTTGCAGGATGAAGAAGCCGGGGCGCACCAGGGCAGCAGCAGTTCCAGCCAAAGCGACGACGAGCCTGATACCTGATCATCGCCGGAATCACACCTGCTTGCCTCGACGCGGCGTTCAGTGCCCCTGGCCTGGTTTCAAGGTGTCTTTCAGGCTGCTGAAATCGGTCATCACCATGTTGCGATAGGCCGGGCGTTCCTGAAGCGTGGCATACCAGCGCTCGATGTTGGGCATCGACGGGCGGGCAATGTCCATCTGATAGTAACGCCACAGCGACATGCCCACAGGAATGTCGGCGATCGTCAGGCGGTCGCCCGCGACATAGGCGCGGCCTTCCAGATGCCGGTCGAGCAGGCCGTAGATTTTTCCCAGTTTTTCGATGGCGGCGGCGTTTTTCGCTGCATCCTGGTACTGGGCCGGCATGCGGTAGCAGCCGAAGAAGACGTTGATCCAGGGCATCAGCAAGGTGCTCAGCTGCCAGTCCATCCACTTGTCGGCCTGGGCGCGATCAGCGGGGTCGCTGGGCCACAGGCCACCGTCATCATGCTTGGCCGCAAGATAGCGAACGATGGTGTTGGATTCCCAGAACACCTGATCGCCGTCGATCAGGGTCGGGATGACCTTGTTGGGGTTGAGCGCGATGTATTCCGGCGTGTCAAGACCACCAAAGGCACCGCCCAGATCTTCACGTTCGTAGGCAAGATCGAGCTCCTCGAGCACCCACATGACCTTCTGCACGTTCGATGACGTCGCGCGCCCCAAAACCTTCAACATCGCTTTGCTCCCGCTGTCGCCACCGGGCACAATGACCCAGCGTTGGAATGAATTGCTCGATGGGAATACGGCATGACCAGCAGGATCACAACGGATGATGGCATCGGTCTCCAGATCGTCCTGTCGGGAAATGCCGATGGGCCGGTTCTGATGTTCTGCAACTCGCTGGGCACCGATCATCGCATGTGGGATGGCGAGGCTGCTGCCTTCGGGAAGGACTATCGCATCGTGCGGTACGATCGACGAGGCCACGGCCGGTCCGATGCGCCTCCCGGACCCTATTCCTTCGAACGGCTGGGGCGTGACGCCCTGTGCATCCTTGATGCCCTGGAGATCGACAGGACGTGGTTCTGCGGTCTCTCCATGGGCGGCATGACCGGCATGTGGCTTGCCGCGAACGCGCCTGAGCGCTTCCATGGTCTGGTGCTGGCCAACACGGGCGCATTTATGCCGCCCTTCGAGATGTGGGCCGAGCGAATCGACATGGCGCGTGCCGGTCATCTCGACCGCATGGCGCCAAAGGTGATGGAGCGTTGGTTCACACAGAGGTTTCGGGAGGAACAGCCCGAAGCGGTTGCCAGGGTCGTGGAGCAGTTTCTGGCCACGCCGCCTGAAGGGTACGCTGCCTGTTGCGAGGCGATCCGCGACATGGATCACCGCGATCTTCTCAAGACAATCGGTGCCCGAGTCCATGTGATTGGCGGAAGTGCTGATCCCGCAACCACGCCTGCCCATTGCCGTTATGTGGCAGAGAACATTTCTGGCGCAATTTATAGTGAGCTGAAAGATGCCGCACATCTTTCAAATATCGAGAAACCGGGAGAGTTTCAGGCGATTCTGAGGGCCTTTATGACTGCTTCACCGCAATAACGGAGATTCCTGCAGGGCGGACTTATCTGGATGAGCAGCGGAACCGTGATTGCTTGATTGACCCTGTGCAGCGTGGGGCCATAATCGCCCGGGGCAGTTCGAGTCAGGTTTGCAAGGGTTTGTTGCGAGCCGCATGACCTCAAAAAATCAGGAGGAACCATGAACACGAAAATGTTGTCGGCCGCCTTTGGCGCGGTCATGGCAATGGGTCTGGCGACTGCTCCGGCGCATGCCGCGAAGACGCTGGTCTATTGCTCGGAAGGCAGCCCCGAGGGGTTCAACCCTTCGCTCTACACGGCCGGTACGACCTTTGATGCGTCATCGCGGCAGATCTTCAACAAGCTCGTCGAATTCGATCGTGGTACCACCAACATCGTCCCCGGCCTTGCCGAGGATTGGGAGGTTTCGGCCGACGGTCTTGAATATACGTTCATGTTGCGGGACGGCGTTGCCTGGCAGTCGAGCGATACGTTCACGCCGACGCGCAACTTCAACGCCGACGATGTGATCTTCAGCTTCATGCGTCAGTGGGATCCCGAACATCCCTATTACAACGTGTCCGGCGGCTCCTATGAGTACTTCAACGGCATGGACATGCCCAACATCATCAAGTCGATCGAAAAGGTCGACGACATGACGGTGAAGATTTCGCTCAATCAGCCTGAAGCGCCCATGATCGCCAACCTGGCCATGGACTTTGCCTCGATCATGTCGGCCGAATATGCCGATCAGATGATGGAAGCCGGGACGCCTGAAAAGCTCGACCTGGAGCCCATCGGCACGGGACCGTTCCAGATGGTGCGTTACGTCAAGGACGAGCGTATCGATTACGTGGCCTTTGACGATTACTGGGCCGGTCGTGCACCGCTTGACCGTCTGGTCTTTCTGATCACGACCGATGCCACGCAGCGTTACAACAAGCTGCAGGCTGGCGAATGCCACATCATGCCTTATCCCAACCCTGCTGATCTCGAAGCGATGATGGAGAATTCCGACATCACCGTTATGCAGCAGGAAGGCCTCAATGTCGGCTATCTCGCCATGAACACGCAGCGTGCGCCGTTTGATGACGTGCGTGTGCGGCAGGCCATCAACATGGCGATTGATCGTGATGCCATCCTGGAAGCCGTCTTCCTGGGGGCGGGCGTGAAGGCCAAGAACCCGATCCCGCCGACAATTTGGTCCTACAACGATTCCATCGTGGACTATGACTACGATCCCGACGCCGCAAAGGCCCTTCTGGCCGAAGCGGGTTTTCCTGACGGGTTCTCCACGAACCTCTGGGCCATGCCCGTACAGCGTCCCTACAATCCCAATGCGGAACGTATGGCCGAGCTGATGCAGGCTGACCTCAGCGCGATTGGAATCGATGCCGAGATCGTCACCTACGAGTGGGGTGAATACCTCGCCCGTTCGAAGGATGGCGAGCACGACATGGTTCTGCTGGGCTGGACCGGTGACAACGGCGATCCCGACAACTTCCTGCATGTTCTGCTGGGTTGTGCGGCCGCTGATGGCGCGAACCGCGCACGCTGGTGCCATGAGCCGTTTGACGACCTGCTGCAGGAAGCCAAACAGTCGACCGATATGGAAACCCGTGCCGACCTCTATGAGCAGGCACAGGTGATCTTCAAGGAAGAAGCGCCTTGGGTGACCATTGCGCATTCGGTTGTGTTCATGCCCATGACGAACGACGTGCTGAACTACAAGATCGACCCGTTCGGCGGTCACCCGTTCTACGGCGTTGATCTGGCCGAGTAACGGTTAACGGGGGGCGTCCCGTAAGACGGGCGGCGTGCGTGTGACCATCACACCCGCCGCCCGTCGCCGTTTTTGACAGTATGATCAAGTTCTTCTTCCGCCGTGCAGCACTCATCATTCCCACGTTTCTGGGCGTGACGTTGCTGACCTTTGCCCTGGTACGTCTGGTGCCCGGCGATCCCATCGAGATGATGGCCGGCGAGCGGGGAATCTCCGCAGAGCGACACGAGCAGTTGCGTATCCAGTTCGGCTACGACAAACCGCTTCTGGAACAGTACGTCCTCTATATCGGCGACGTGCTGACGGGCGATTTCGGCCATTCGGTCGTCACCAAGGAACCGGTTATCGAGGAGTTCTTCGACCGCTTCCCCGCCACCGTCGAGCTTGCCGTCTGCGCCATGATTTTTGCCGTCGTGATCGGCCTTCCCATGGGAATCCTGGCGGCGGTCCGGCGCGGCTCGGTGATGGACTACGCCGTCATGGGAACGGCCGTGACGGGTTTTTCCATGCCCATTTTCTGGTGGGCCCTGCTTCTGGTCCTTCTGTTTTCGGTCAACCTGGGCTGGACCCCGGTCTCGGGGCGCATCTCGGCCTTTTACTGGGTCGATCATGTGACCGGTTTCATGCTGATCGACACCCTGCTTTCCGATGAGGACGGCGCCTTCTGGTCTGCCGTGCAGCACCTGATCCTGCCTTCGATTGCGCTGGGCACCATTCCGCTGGCGATCATCGCGCGCATGACCCGCTCGTCCATGCTCGAAGTGCTGAACGAGGATTATGTCCGCACCGCCCGCGCCAAGGGCCTGTCGCCCTTTCGCGTCGTCACGGTGCACGCGCTGCGCAACGCGCTCATCCCCGTCATCACGGTCATCGGTCTGGCGACCGGCATTCTGCTGGCCGGTGCCATTCTGACCGAAACCATCTTTTCCTGGCCCGGCATCGGCAAATGGCTGATCGAGTCCGTGCGCCGTCGTGACTACCCGACCGTGCAGGGCGGCGTCCTGCTGGTCGCCAGCGTGATCATTCTGGTCAACCTGCTGGTCGATGTTCTCTATGGCGTGGTCAATCCGCGCATCCGGCATGCCGGAGACCGCTCATGACCGATCAGGCGCTTGAACCCGTGGCCGCCCCGACCAAGCCGCCGCATCCCCTGGCGGAGTTCTGGCGTGAGTTCCGCCGCAATCGCGGCGCCATGATCGGCCTCTTTGTCATCTTGGCGCTCATCTTCGTTGCGATCTTTGCCAATGTCATCGCGCCCTATGGCCCCGCCGAACAGTTCCGCGATTCCTTTCTGGTGCCGCCTTTCTGGGTCGAAGGCGGCAGCACACGGTTCCTTCTTGGTACCGATGATGTTGGACGCGATATCCTGTCACGCCTCATCTATGGTGCCCGGCTTTCGCTTCTGATCGGCATGGTCGTCGTCACCCTGGCGCTCGCCGCGGGCGTCACTCTGGGCCTGTGTGCCGGGTTCTTCGGCGGTGTGGTCGATATCGGCGTCATGCGCCTGATGGACATCATGCTGGCCCTGCCGGCTCTCCTGCTCGCCATCGTCATCGTTGCAATCCTGGGGCCGGGCCTGATGAACGCGATGATCGCGGTCACCATCGTCGTCGTGCCCCATTATGCCCGCCTGACGCGCGGCGCCGTGCTGAACGAGATCAACCGTGACTATGTGACGGCCTCCCGGGTCGCAGGTGCAGGGCCGCTTCGTCTGATGTTCATCACCGTGCTTCCCAACTGCATGGCACCGCTCATCGTGCAGGCCACGCTGGGTTTCTCGACCGCCATCCTCGATGCCGCCGCTCTGGGTTTCCTGGGTCTCGGCGCCCAGCCGCCGACGCCCGAATGGGGCTCGATGCTGGCGGATGCCCTGCAGTTCATCCAGCGTGCCTGGTGGGTTATGACCCTGCCGGGCCTTGCCATCCTGGTCACTGTGCTTGCCTTCAACCTGATGGGCGATGGCCTGCGTGACGCCCTCGACCCCAAGCTGAAGAGGTAGGGGCATGGCTCTCGTGGAAATCAAGGACCTCTCAGTCACCTTCGGTTCGCTCAAGGCCGTGGACGGCATCGATCTCACCATCGAGAAAGGTGATGTTCTGGGCATCGTGGGAGAATCCGGCTCGGGCAAGAGTGTGACCTCACTGGCCCTGATGGGGCTGATCGGCTTTCCGGGCGTGGTGTCGGCCAGCAAGCTGTCGTTCGACGGGCGTGATCTGCTCAATGTCTCGCCGCGCGAACGCCGCGGGATCGTGGGCAAGGACATTGCCATGATCTTCCAGGAGCCCATGACCAGCCTGAACCCCTGTTTCACGGTCGGCTTTCAGATCATGGAGCAGCTCAAGATCCACGAGGGTCTGGACCGCAAGGAACGGCGCGAACGCGCCATTGAGCTTCTGGACCAGGTCGGTATCCCCGATCCCGCCAGTCGATTGTCCTCGTTCCCGCACCAGCTTTCGGGCGGCATGAACCAGCGCGTCATGATCGCCATGGCGATTTCGTGCAATCCGCGCCTGCTGATCGCCGACGAGCCCACCACCGCGCTCGATGTCACGATCCAGGCCCAGATCCTCGACCTCCTGCTGCGTCTCCAGAGCGAGCGCGGTATGACGCTGATCCTGATCACCCATGACATGGCCGTGGTGGCCGAAACCGCCCACCGAGTCGCGGTCATGTATACCGGCCACATCATGGAGGAGCAGAAGGCGGTCGACCTCTTCTCGACGCCGCGCCATCCCTATACCTCAGCCCTTCTGGAAGCCCTGCCGGATCGCGCCGCAGGCAAGGGACGGCTGCCTGCTATTCCCGGCACCGTGCCCGGCGCCTGGGATCGCCCGCCCGGCTGCCTGTTCTCGCCGCGCTGCCGCTTTGCCGATGATGCCTGCCGCGCTGCCGTGCCACCCCTGCTGGACCAGGGCGGCGCGCGTGTGCGCTGTATCCGTCCTCTGGAGGGTGAATCATGAGCGAGACACCCATCCTCACCGCGCGCGATCTCACCCGCTACTACAGCGTCCGGCAGGGCGCCTGGCGCAAGCCCGCAACCGTGAAGGCGCTCGACGGCGCATCCTTCGACCTCCATCGCGGCAAGACCCTGGCCGTCGTGGGCGAGTCCGGCTGTGGCAAATCCACCTTGGCGCGCCTGATCACCATGATCGAGCGGCCCACCGCCGGCTCGCTGATTGTCGAAGGCAAGGATGTCTCTGCCGCGCCCAAGGCCGAGATTGCCTCCCTGCGCAACCAGGTCCAGATCGTCTTTCAGGACCCCTATGGCTCGCTCAATCCGCGCCGCAAGGTCGGGTCGATCCTGGCCGAACCGCTCATCATCAACACCAAACTCAGCGCCGAAGAGCGCCGCGCCGCCGCCGCCGACATGATCCAGAAGGTCGGCCTGCGCGTCGAACATCTTGATCGGTTTCCGCACATGTTCTCGGGCGGACAACGCCAGCGTATCGCCGTGGCCCGTGCGCTGATGTTGAACCCCTCCATCGTCGTGGCCGACGAACCGGTCTCTGCGCTCGACATTTCCGTTCAGGCTCAGGTGCTCAACCTGCTCTCGGACCTGCAGGACGAATTCAAGCTCGCCTATCTCTTCCTCAGCCACGACCTATCGGGCGTGCGTCACATCGCTGATGAGGTGATGGTCATGTATCTGGGTCGTCCGGTCGAGCAGGGGGCCGCCGCGACCATCTTCGACATGGCGCG
>CALIUG010000188.1 GCA_938048755.1 uncultured Alphaproteobacteria bacterium | reverse complement strand
TTGGGTCGCCCGGCACTGGGTCTACTGGTCTGCCGGTCGTTTCCAGCGCGTCAAAGCCAGGATCAGGCCACCGGCCAGAAGGCCCCAGAACGCCCCGCCGATTCCCATGATCGTCACGCCTGATGCGGTGACCAGAAAGGTCACGGCTGCAGCCTCCCTGTCGCTGGTCGTCGACAGGGCTGAAGAGAGCGAACCGCCAAACGCACCCAGCAGCGCAAGGCCGGCGACCGCTTCGATCAGGATGGGCGGTGAGGCCTCCATGAACCCGGCAGCAGCCCCGGCGATCAGGCCCAACAGAATGTAACAGGCACCAGCCGTAGCCGCGGCCCAGTAGCGCCGCGTGCGATCAGAATGTGCTTCTTCACCGGCACACATGGCCGCAGTAATGGCGGCCAGGTTGACGCCATGTCCGCCGAAGGGCGCGGCCAGCAGACTGAAGATGCCGGTAACCGTGAACATTCGCCCGGGGTTTGGGTGGTAGTCGTAGGTCTTGAGTACCGCGATGCCGGTGATGTTCTGTGATGCCATGGTGACAATAAACAGGGGCAGGGCGATCCCCATCATGGCGGCCAGATTGAAGGTCGGCGTGATCCAGATCGGTTCGGGCGTCACCGGAGTCAGGCTGCCTGGCGGCAGGTCGGTCGTTACGGCAATCAATACGGCGGCCACGGCCACTGCGGCGGGGATGGCATAGAGCCGCTGGAAACGCGCCATCAGCGCCCAGACCACGATGATGGTGATGGCCATGGCCGGCAGCTCAATCACGGCAAACACGGGCGCCATGCAGAACTGGAACAGCACGCCGGCCAGCATGGCATTGGCGATGGGCGCTGGAATGGCGGCCACCCAGCGGCTGAGAGGCTTCCACAGGCCCGCCACAACAATCATCGCGCCGGTGACCAGGAATGCACCCACCGCCGCCGAGAATCCGCCTTCAATCAGTCCGGCCGAAGCCAGCAAGGCAGCGCCGGGTGTCGACCATGCAATGCTGATCGGCATGCGCGTCACCAGACTCATCAGGACACCGCAGACGCCCATGGCAATCGACAGCGCCATCAACCCCGATGCCGCCTGTGCCGGACTCGCGCCTACCGCCAGGAGTCCGGGAACGACAACGGTGGCGCTGGCAAAGCCGACCAGGGAGGCCAGAATGCCGGCGGTCAGTGCCTGAAGGGAAAAGCCCTTCATTCCGCCAGCAGGCGCTCTGCCAGCTCGCGCTTCTGTTCGGCCGTCATCTTCCTGACCTCATTGTCGATGCTGCGCTGATCGACATTCTGATTCCAGAGATCCAACGCCTCGAAACCCATCAGGCCGGCGCGGCCAAGGAAGTTGCGAATGACCTCGTTGGTCGGCGCCATGACCCATCCTGCCTTGCCGTCGCGCAACAGGCGTTCCATGCCCAGCCCGGCCTTGTAGGCGGTGCCGCCACAGGCATGGAGCATCTTGTCGGAGACCTCGGTCACATTGCTTGCAGCCGTGTACTTGGCCGACCAGCTCCACGGCACCAGTTCCGAGCGGGGCAGGATCTCAGGGTCGCTGTGGATGGTCCAGTCGCAATTGTTGGTCGTGTCGTCCATCTGGCGACAGGTCGAAAGGGTCAGCATGCGGCTGGCATTGGTCGTGATCAGCGCCTTGCCGACATAGTCCTGGATGGTCGGGTAGTCGCAGACACGCAGGCCGACATCGACGTGTTTCTTGCGGGTCGTGTGACGCCGCGCGATGTCGATCATGCCCATGGCGATACCGTTCCAGCAGGACGCGGTGCCGAACAGGAAAAACGGGTCGGTGGCTTCATCGTTGCTCGTCGCGCCATCACCCACGGGACCGATCAGGCGGTCGGCCGGCGCTTTCAAGTCCTTGATCTCGATGGGCCCGGACTGATTGCCGCGCAGGCCGATGCCATCCCAGGAACCGGGATTGGCCGTGACTTCGTCGCCCATCACCAGCCAGGTCGAGAAGTTGGCGTAATCGCCGTTGAATTCAGGACTGGTCGTCTGTGCCACGTACCAGTCGGCATAGCCGCCCGAGGTCGTCCAGGAGGCCTTTTTGTTGAGCAGGTATCCGTCACCGTCGCGTTCTGCTGATGACGACATCAGGAACCAGACGTGACTTCCGGTCGCGGGATCCGAAAGGGAGAGGGTGCCGACGAGGCATTCCTCGTCCAGGCGACCCATCAGGTCACACAGGGTCTGATTCCCCTGATGGCGCAACATGGCAGCCGCGACGGCAGCCGTATGCATGACGTAACACATCGCCGTGCTGGGACAGCCATAGCGTGCGATGGTCTCGACGACCATGGACGTGGCGACATGGCTCTCGCCCATGCCACCCAGGCTTTCAGGAACATTCAGGCCCAGGATGCCCAGTTCCGCCAGAGCCTCGAAATTCTTGCGCGGGAAAAGGTACTTCTCGTCGCTTTCGATCGCGTTGGGGCGCAGGGTCGTGCGTGCTAGCTCGATCAGGTCGGCCTTCAGCGCTTTCTGACGGTCGGTAAACAGAAAGTCCGGCTCGAACTCCGGTCCAACCCCGCCAAAGCTGCCGTCTTCATTCCACAGATCAATCGCCATTACGCCCTCCCGAATATCGGGAACGGTGATAGCGGCTCAAGCATGGGGAAGGAAGGGCTGTTTCAGTTGCCGCGCAGATGCGGAGGTAGGCCCGTCAGCACGATCCGGCGCAGCAGGCGTTTCGTGCTCTCGTCGACGGCAGGGCCGATGGGTTCGGCAGCATGGAGCGTCTGTGTGTTGTCCCAGAACACCAGATCACCCTTCCGGTATTGGTGGCTGACGACAAACTCCGGCTTTGTTGCGTGGTGCTTCAGCGTGCGCATCAGGGCACTGGCCTCCTCGCGGGTATGCTCCTCGACCTCGTGCCAGGTTCCGGCCACTGAATAGAGGCCGGGTTTGCCCGTCACACTGTGACGGCGAACCAGAGGGTGGCGCGCGATGGGGAGTTTTTCGGCCTGGCCTTCGACCATGGGATGCACGTCATGTTCCCACGCGTCGCGCTCGCCTCCACCATAGCGGTGTGTTGCATGGACGTCCTTGATGCGTGTCCTGGTGTCGTCATCCAGCGCCTCATAGGCGGCAACCAGATTGCAGAAATGGGTCTGTCCCCCTTCGACAGGGGCGTGAATGCAAAGGAGCATCGTGGTGGCATTGCAGTCCTGAGCATAGGCGCGATCGGTGTGCCAGAACGCGGCGCCGTTGCGGTAGTCAGCGGTTTCGAGAACACCACCGACATTGCCGACTTCCATGATGGCAGGGTGCCCAGGCAGAGCCATGTTCTCGTAGGTTTCGATATAGGGTTCGCCCCAGTTTTTCGCGAACGCCTCATAGGCCTCCATCGTGAGGTCCTGATTGCGAATGATCAGCAGTTTGTGCTCGAAATAGGCACGCGTAAGTTCCTGCAGATCTGCATCACCCAGCGGGTTGTTGAGGTCGAGGCCCAGAACTTCTGCACCCAGTGCGCCGTCCAGAGATTTGATGTCGATTGCCATCGTTTGCATTCCTGTGCTTGCTGAAAGCATTGCGGCAATGGCCCCACAAAGGCAAGGTTGCTCGTCTTTGGGAGAGCCTCATGGCCAACAAGAGCAATTACAACCAGCCTGTCGATGCCGCCGTTGTTCCGCGCTTTGGCGACATTCCAACGTTCATGCGTCTGCCCCACACGCGCGACCCGGCGAATGTCGATATCGCGCTGATCGGGGTGCCCTGGGATGGCGGCACGACGAACCGTGCCGGCGCGCGCCATGGCCCGCGTGAAATCCGCAATCAGTCGAGCATGATGCGGAAGGTCCATCATGTCAGCCGGCTTGCGCCTTATGAGCTGGCCCAGGTTGCCGATCTCGGTGACTGCCCGGTCAATCCCATCGACTTGATGGATACGCTGGGCCGCGTCGAGACGTTCTATTCCAGGGTGCATGAGGCAGGCGCGGTGCCGCTTTCCGCTGGGGGTGATCATCTCATCACGCTGCCGATCATGCGTGCCATCGCCAAGGACCGTCCTGTAGGCATGGTTCATTTCGATGCTCACAGCGATACCAATGACCGCTATTTCGGGGACAACAAGTTCACCCATGGCACGCCGTTCCGCCGCGCCGTGGAGGAGGGGCTGCTAGACCCCAAACGCACGATCCAGATCGGCATCCGGGGATCGATCTATTACCCAGACGACATGGCCTTTGCCGAAGAAAGCGGCATGCGCGTGATCTACATGGAAGACTTCACCGAGATGGGTCCCGAAGCGGTAATTGCCGAAGCACGCCGTGTGGTGGGCGACGGCCCGACCTATGTCAGCTTCGATGTCGATGGCCTGGATCCGGTCTTTGCGCCGGGCACCGGTACGCCGGAGATTGGCGGCATGACGACCCGCGAAGCCCAGCAGGTCGTGCGCGGGCTTCAGGGCCTTGACCTTGTCGGTGGTGATGTGGTCGAGGTTGCCCCGCCGTTTGATCCCAGCGGCAACACGGCATTGGTCGGTGCAACCTTCATGTTCGAGATCCTGTGCATTCTTGCGGATGCCTTTGCTCGCCGCAGGGACGCATAGGCCAGGAACGTGAAGCGTCGCCTGCCAACGCTGAGTTCCCTGCGTGCGTTCGAGGCCGCGGCGCGATGGGGCAGCTTCAAGGATGCGGCCGGCGAGCTTTCCGTAACGCCGACTTCGATCAGCCATCAGGTCCGTTCCCTCGAAGAGCAATTGGGCGTCAAGCTGTTCGAGCGGTTCAACCGTCGTGTCGCGTTGACGTCAGAGGGGCGGGTTTATGCCGCGGCGTTGAGCCGGGCCTTTGATGAAATCGACGATGCAACCGGCCAGCTTCGCCACGATCCCGGTGATGATTCAGGTCCGCGCAGGTTGGTGATTGTCGGCAATCCGGGTTTCATCGAATGCTGGCTTCATGCGCGCCTGGTCGGGTTCCGGCAGAAAAACCCGGATGTTTCGCTGGAACTGATTCCCGATGATGCGACCGAGCACCACCTGCGCAACCGGGCTGATGTCGCCATACACTACGGTTTTACAGCTCCGCAGGCGTTTGCCAGCGAACACCTTTCTGCAACGACCCTCTTTCCTGTGTGCAGTCCTGAGCTGTTGCGCGGGCCCGACGTGATTAGACATCCCTCGGATCTGGCCCGATTCACACTTCTGCATGAAGGCTCAACCCAATCCTGGATGCGCTGGCTGACGGAAGCAGGCGGTCAGGGTGTCGATGGCAGGGCAGGCCCGGTGTTCCATACCTCTGCGCTTGTCATGGAGTCGGCCCTGGCCGGTGAAGGTGTTGCGCTTGCCGACGGTCTGATCGGCGGTGACCACCTGTTGGCCGGTCGCCTGGTGAAGCCCTTTGCCCATGTCAGCGAAACAACATTCGGGTGTTATCTGGTGTTTGGACCGGAGATGCAGGGACAACCGGATGTGGTCGCCTTTCGCGATTGGCTGGTGGGTGAAATTGCCGGTTTCTCGCCCGCAATGGACCGGTTTGCTGCGTCAGAGCCCCTGATTATCAAGTAAGTTCAGCTCATCTGATCGGCTGTGTTATCATCGTTTGTTGCATGTGGAGCATCAATCTAGCGTACCCGCCATGCGATATCAGGAGACCGTTAATGGATGAAGTGTTCGCCGCCAAAGGAAAGGCTCAGGTCGATCCCCAGCTGTTGCGCAAGCTGATGAAGAAATCCGATCTTGCCGGTTTCCTGCAGCTTGGAAGTCATCTCCTGGCCCTTGTCGTGACGGGTACGCTGCTCTGGTTCACCTGGGGAAGCTGGTGGGGTGTGCCGGTTTTCATGGTGCACGGCATGCTGATCAACTGGCTCTATGCGGCCCAGCATGAATCAAGTCACGACACGGTCTTCCGCACGCGCTGGATGAATGAGGCGCTGGGCCGGTTTACCGGCTTCGTGCTGATGTATCCCCGTGACTACGATCGCTGGCAGCATTTCTGTCATCACCGCCATACCCAGGACCCCGAAAAGGACGGCGAGCTGGTCTATGTCAGTCTGTTCAATGGCCGCCTCGCGGAACTGCTCGGGCTGATGGGCGTGACGATCTGGTTCGGTCTTGCTGCAACCATGATCCGCCACGCGGTGACGGGCAAACGTGTTCCGGTGTCGGAGTATTATCTCACCGACGAGCAGGAGAAGAAGGTGGTGGCCGAAGCGCGCTGGCATCTGGCGCTCTACGGCCTGATCGCACTCGTTTCGATCCTGCTGCAGACCTGGGCGGCGGTCATTCTGTGGGTCGCTCCTGTTGTCGCGATGACCTGGACTCATCAGATTCAGAATTATGTCGAACACGGCGGCATGCCCTACGTGTCAGACACCTGGCGTAACACCCGCACGATCAAGACCAACCCGCTGATGCGTTGGCTCACCTGGCAGATGGTCCACCACACGGCCCATCACACCTATCCCGGTGTGCCGTTCCACAATCTGAGCAAGCTGCACGCGGCCATCGTCGAAGCCCGTGGCGAGCAGCCGGTGATCGCAACCTATTTCGGGCACGCAGCAGAGGAATTGCGGGCAATCTTTGCGTCGAAGCCGTAGGAGCCGACCGCCAAACCGGCGGCATGACGCGCCGTCAGCTCGCTTCTTCTTTCCTCACCCTGACCAGCAGCATGGCCGGCCACAGAAGAACAACAGCAATCACGAACTCAACGATGAATTCGCTCTTGAAGGCGCGCAGATTGGCCGCCTCCGCCGACATGCCTTCGTGGATGAAGTAGGCATCGAAGGCGACCAGCACCTCGTCCAGAACACCCGCACCCAGTGATGCGCCAAGATAGGTCGCCAGAATGAAACAGGTTGCGACATGGGCCGCGTGGGTTTCGTTGACCGAGCGGTAGGCAAGTACGGCAGTCACGCCAATGACCATGCCGAAACTCATGCCGTTGAATACCACCGGCCAGATGGCCTCCAGGGCGTTGCTGTCGGTCGAATAGAACATGAATCCGGCCTTGGCGACGTAGGTCAGGCCCAGACCCGCAAGCATGCTGAGTGCGTATCGTTCCTGCTTGCAACACCAGCCGGCAATGGTGAAACCCAACAGCAGAGTCGCCGCGGCAATGGAACTGCGCAGCCCGATGATCTCTGGTGTCATCAGGGTGTCTTTTCCCAGGTACTCGACCTGAAACAATCCGGTCGAGATCATGTTGAAGACGAAGACAATCAGCAGGGACAGGCCGGTATCGCGGTTGCGGACACAACCCAGATGAAAGGCCGGGTGGTCGTGTCGCCGGTAGCTCCAGATGTAGAGCGGGACGGCGAAGGCAAGACCCATCGCGCAGACCATGACCAGGGGAGAGGTGAACCAGGAAAGGCTGGGTCCCAGGGACGCTGTTGCCACAAGAAGCAGCATGGCAATGGGCGCCATCACCATGGACGCAGCGTCCGGACGTGCAGTGCTGCCGGGTTTTGATTTGAGGACAATCAGAATCAGCGGAATGACCAGCAGCGCAAAGGGTAGCGGAATCAAAAACAGGGACCGCCAGCCGAACGCAGTGATCATGACTCCTGCCAGCAAGGGCCCAATCAGGCCACCGGCGTAGTTGCCGGCTCCCCAGATTGCCATGCCGACACCCATGTCACGGTCGGGAAGGGTTTCCTTCACGGCTGCCTGGGTGGCCGGTGAGAGGGGCGCACAGAACAACCCATGGAGAAACAGGACGACGATGAGCTGCCAGAACGCCTGACACAGGGATGCCATCACGGTTGTGACACACAGGCCCACCACCGCAAGGACCAGTAGACGCCGCGCACCCAACCGCCTGAGCAGGTAGGGCGTCATGGGTGCGGCGCAGGCGATCGCGGCATAAAGCGCGGTCGGCAACTGTAACACCAGGCTTTCAGGTGCTTCCAACGCCTTGCCGATCTCGACCATGGCGACAAAGACCGAAGAGAAGTTCAGGAATGCCAGGAGGTTGATGATGAAGATGGTCGCCAGAAAGCCCATTGGCAGGGCTGATCGAGCGGGCTGTTCACCAATCGCGGATGTTTGAAAGACCATTGGGGAACAATAGGGGCAAACTCACCGGTGTCCAGAGGCAGGTTTGGCCTGCGCGGACTCTTAGAATACTCGAGCCTTCTCTTCAGAAGCTTCTCTGTCTGACGTCGCCAACAGTCTGGCGCTCAGCACGGGCGCCGCGCTCAGTTGTCGGACAGGACGTCGCGCAGAATGTCGAAGATGGCACCGGTCACCGGATCAAGCAGGACGATGTCATCGCCAACGATGACACGTTCCGTACCATGCCTTGCCGGCGGAAGTTCGGCTTCCAGATCATCGGGCAGGTTCCGTTTCTCAAGCCCCGGCGGCAGGTGGCCATTGCGCTCGACCTGTTTGGCCAGACCCGGAGGCAGCTCATCCCGTTTGGCCAGACCCGGGGGGAGATCGCCGCGTAGCTCACCGTTATCGTCCCGGAAATACTCCTCGATGAGGATGCGTTCGATCTCCTCGAACACAATGTCGCCCAAATCACCGTCATGATCAGCCGGTGCAATGGATGACATGGCCAGAACGAGCATGAACGCTGTGACTGCGAGAAACTGATTCATGGGTAAATCCCTCTTTTTCTTTCCGGCAGAACAACCTAGGTTCGCGCCCGAGAATGCATCCTGATCTTAAACATAAACCCAATCCCGGACCGGAGTTCCCATGACACGTCGCTTCCTGCTTTTCCCTATGGTTTTTGCTGTCATGCTTTCGATGGTTTCCGGATCGCAGGCAGAGGACCTTGAAAACATGCTCTACATGAATCTCGAAACCGGTCGCGTGACCATCAAGCTGCGCCCCGACCTGGCGCCCAACCATGTCGAACGTATCAAGGAGTTGGTGCGCGAGGGATTCTATGACGGTGTTGTGTTCCACCGGGTCATCCCCGGGTTCATGGCCCAGACCGGTGATCCCACGGGAACGGGAAGCGGCGGATCCGGCCAGAATCTGGATGCCGAATTTACGTTGACACCACATGTGCGCGGCACGCTGTCGATGGCCCGCGCGCAAAGCCCCAATAGTGCCGACAGCCAGTTTTTCATTGTCTATGACACTGCACCGCATCTGGACGGCCAGTATACCGTCTGGGGTGAGGTGACCGAGGGCATGGAACTGATTGACGGCCTGAAAAAGGGTACGGCGGCCGGCAACGGCATGGTGGATGACCCGGATCACATCGTCAGCATGCAGGTCGCCGCTGACGTCGAGTGATCATCAGCGACGGGTTTCGTCATCGACAGTTTGACGTTACTTTTGTCTGAGTTTCCTGGGCCGTGCGGGATGAACCGCGCGGCCCTTCACTTTTTTGGAGCAGACGACATGACGACGGCGAAGACTGGCGACAAGGTCCGCATTCATTACACCGGCAGCCTTGATGACGGGCATGTCTTCGACAGCTCAGAGGGTCGTGATCCCCTGGAGTTCACCCTGGGCTCGCGTCAGGTCATTGCCGGCTTTGACTCTGGTGTCGAAGGAATGGCCGTCGGCGAGAAGAAGACCATCGCGATCGAACCTGAGGATGCCTATGGCAACCACAATCCCGACATGGTCCAGAAAGTTCAGCGTGCCCAGTTTCCAGAAGACGCAGACATCAAGGTCGGGACACAGTTTCAGGCGTCAACCGATAGCGGGCCCGTTGTCGTGACGGTGGTCGCAATGGATAACGATGAAGTTACGATTGATGCCAATCACGCTCTTGCCGGCAAACGTCTGAACTTTGCATTGGAACTCGTCGAAATCGTCTGAGCCTGGTTAATCGACGGCCAGGTGACCTGCGGCGGCGAGTTTCTCGGCGTTGGCGGCTTCAAGGGCAGGGGCAAACAGAAATCCCTGTGCGTAGTCGCAGCCTGCCTTTCGAATCATCGCCAGCTGATCGTGGCGTTCGATGCCTTCGGCAACAACACGCATGCCCATGCGGTGTGCCATCTCGGTAATCGTTTCGACGATCACCCTGCTTCGCGGGCTGGAATCAAGCGTTCCGATGAAGCTGCGATCGATCTTGAGAACATCGTAGGGCATGGCCTGAAGCAGATGCAGGGATGAATAGCCGGTCCCAAAGTCATCAATACAGATCCGGACGCCCAGTCGTTTGATGTCGGCCAGGGCATCAGCCACTTTCTCGGGATACTCGACGACCGTGGATTCTGTGATTTCCAGGTGCAGCGATTCACGTGGCAGGCCATAGGAGTCGATCGCCGATTTCAGATCTGCGGCGAGATCATGTTCGCCAAGTTGGCGTGCAGAGACGTTGACGGTCACAAACAGTCCGGGATCGTGTTTCAGCCAGGATGAAAGCTCCTTGGCCGCCATATCCAGCGCCAATCTGCCCAACGGGACAATCAGGTTGGAGTCTTCTGCGACCTTGATGAAGATCTCCGGTTCCACCGAGTCCTGGCCGTCCTGACCCCATCGGGCAAGGCCTTCGAAGCCGACCAGGCGGAAGGTTTCAATATCGATGATGGGTTGATAGGCCAGGCGCAGTTCCTTGCGCCGGATTGCCTGCCGAAGCTGGGCATCCATCTGATGCCGTGTCTGTGCGGTTGAACGCATGACATCATCAAAGATCGCCGCGCGCATGCCCGGCTCGTCCTTGGCCCGGGCCAGGGCCGTCATGGCGTCGCGCAGCAGGTCACCTCCCGTTGCGACCGTGCGATTGCCCAACGCAATTCCCAAACCTGCCTTCACTTCAATGTCGAGGCCATCGATCTGGATTGGGGGAGACAAGGCCGCCTCCACGCGGGCCGCGAAGTCAGAGGCATCCTCGTGTGTGGAAAGATCTTCAATGACGCATCCGAAGATTCCGCCATCGAGATGACCGACGGTATCGGAGGGGCGCACGACACCTTCCAGCCGCCGTGCCACTGCAGCCAGGACTGCTGTCGCACGCTCGTGGCCGAGCTCCTCGCTGATCAACCGGATCCGATCGATATCAATCAGTGTGATGCCAAATGTGCGGTCTCGATCGCGCGCGCAGCGGCGCAATTCCTGGGCAAGCCGATCCATGAACAGCGTGCGATTGGGAATCCCTGTTGCGGGATCATGCAGGACCGTGTGCTCAAGCTGCAGCTCACGTGCCTTCCAATGGGTGATGTCACGATGGACGATGGTCTTGCCGCCGCCGGGCACCAGCCTGGTCGAGACATGCAACCACTTTCCATGGGCGGTGAGTTCTTCGTAATCGCATGGTGCAATGGCATGCAGGGCCAACCGACGTACGGTCAGGTCGGTATGGGTGCCTTCGTGATCGTTGGGCAGGGGAATCGCGATGCGCTGGCGTGTGCCATTGCGCACGATTTCGGCGCTTTCGGGCAGTTCACCATAACGCTGGCGCGAAACAGAAAGGGCCTCGACCAGTTCTTCAAAGGGCTTGCCCAGATCAAGATGTGTCGCTGCATCACCGTACAACGTGACCAAAGCGGAGTTGTAGTGGCTGATGCGGTCGTTGGCGTCCAGTACAAGAATGGCATCGGGCAGGCTGCCCAGCGCCGTAAGGATGGAGCTGGGGCCGCGCCTGTCCTCCTTCACAAGCTGCGATTCGGACATATCTTGCGTCTTCACGCGGCTGCTTTTGTCGCTGTGAGCCATGTGTTTGCCCCGGCTTTTCCGACTCTGTCGTACCCCAAATGCGACAGGTCGTGTCAGCCAATACAGCGCCCTGCAAGGCAAAGATAAACATTTTCAGTGAGTTAGAAAGCTTTCTTCATCAATATGCTGACGAAATTCTGAAAGGCGGCCCGTAAGAGAGCGTTGCTTATCGTGCCCGATCATGGGTAAAGATATTGTGTCAATTCAGAACGCAAGCGCCGCTCCAAAGGATCACGACCATGTCCATGATGCAATCCTCCGGCACGAAGTCGACGCCTAAAATCAAGGCCGAAGTCGAAATGATGACCCATGATGGAGTCATGCTGAAAGGCAAGTTCTTTACCGTCCCTTCGCAGCGCGTTCTCGACGTCCTGAACGATGAGCGGGCGTTTCTTCCCTTCGAAACCGAAGAGGGCGACATCCACATCATCAACAAGCAGTTTGTGGCGCGTATCCAGCCGATCGGGCAGCAGGTGGAGTCAGCCAAATCGGCACCAACCTGGCTTGGTCAGTAAGCCTCTTGCTCCATTTGGTGCTGGACAGGGCACCATGACTCTCCGCTAAAATGATCGCCTCCACGAGAGGTAGGGCCTCCCGTGACAGCAACCAGGGAAGTCAGAAACATGTCCAACGAGAAGTTCCCGGTTTCACGCCGGCGTTTCATGGAAGGAACCGCTGCGGGCGCAGCGGTTGCAGCGGCCACGGCAACGGGGCCAGCCTTCGCGCAATCCAGCGATACGCTGCGTGTTCGCAACTATTCCGACATTCAGGTTCTTGATCCCGCCTACATTCTCTCGGCACCAGAGACCGATGTGAATCTGTGCACCATGCACGGGCTGGTCACGCTCAAGTCCGGTGATGAATGGGGTTGGCAGCTTGATGCCGCTTCCGAGATTGATCAGGTCGACGAGACCCACATCAATTTCACCATGCGCGACGACATCGGCTGGACCAACGGGTTCGGCGAAATGACCGCGCATGATGTGAAATTCTCTTATGAGCGGGTCGCTGATCCAGAAATGGCCTCGCCCTATTCGGAGGACTGGATCGCGCTCGATCGGGTCGATGTACATGATGACCGCACGGGCACCATTGTGTTGAGCGAGCCCTATGCGCCGCTCTGGACAACCACGATGCCTTCGGGCCGCGGCATGATCGTCTGCAAGGCGGCGGTCGAGGCTCTTGATGGCAAGCGGTATGAAGCCGAACCACCAGCCGTGTCGGGGCCTTATGAGATCTCCAACTGGAGTCCCTCTCAGAAGCTGACCCTTTCGGCGATCGACGGCTACACCGGCCCCAATGCCAACCCTGACTTCAAGACGATCGAGATTTATCCGATCGTGGACGAGCAGGCAGCGGAAGTGGGTTTCCTTGCCGGTGATCTCGATATCACGACCGTTCCAGTAACATCGCTGCTTACGTTGCGCGATGCCATGCCCGAAGGTGCCAGCCTGATCGAGCATCCCTCACTGAAGTATGTCTGGATGGGCATCAATCAGGACAACGAGCTCTTCTCGGACATCCGTCTGCGCAGGGCTGCGCAGTATGCCGTCAACGTGAACCAGATTCTCGAAGCCGCATATTTCGGCCTCGCCCAGCCGGCAACGGGCATCATTCCTCCGGGCCTGGTGGGACATCGTGACAAGCCCATCATTCCCTATGAGGGCGATCCGGAGTTTGCACGCCAGCTGATGGAAGAAGCCGGCGTGGGCGGCGGGTTCTCCTGCCGTATCGATACCCTGAACAAGTCGTCCTATACGGCGGCCTGTCAGGTGATCCAGGCCAATCTGGCCGAGGTCGGCATCGATGCCGAAATCAATGTGCATGATCCCGGTGTGTGGTGGACCATGGGCGATGAGTCGGCCGGCGATGACTGGAAGGAGCTCCAGATCATGTATTCGCGCTTCTCCTCGAACCCTGATCCGGGCTGGTACAGCATGTGGTTCACGCCCCAGCAGGTCGGTATCTGGAACTGGGAGCGGTTCAACAATGTTGACTTCGGCATGCTGCATGCCGAAGCACTTGTGACCATGGACCCGGCAGCACGTAACGAGATGTACATCGAGATGCAGGACCTGATGGAAGAATCAGGCTGCTATCGTTTCATCACGCACGAGCTCACCCCGACCCTTTATCGCGACACCATTGTTCCGGCCCTTGGTCCGGACGGTCGCTTCCTGCTGAAAGAGTTCAAGGCGGCCTGATCGGCCTTCCTGGCTACGACAAGGAAAGGGCTGCTCTCTACGTGAGTGCAGCCCTTTTTCTTGACGTTCGAACGAACACCCAGCTTCTGGAGAAACCCGATGACTGCCGATCTCACCTATCTTGCCATGACCGCCTTGCTCACGGGGCTCCTCTGGCTGCCCTATATCCTGGGCCAGATATCGAACAACGGGATGATGAAGCCGGCTGATTTTGCCAACCCCAAACCGCGCAAGGCGCCGCTGTGGGTTCAGCGTGCAAACCGCGCACACGTCAATGCCGTCGAGACCCTGGCACCTTTTGCGGTTCTGGTTCTGATTGCCCACGTGGCCGGCGTCGCAGACGAAAACACCGCGCTGTGGTGTGCGGTCTTTTTCTGGGCCCGCGTTGCCCATGCCATTGTCTATATCCTGGGCATTCCTTTCGCCCGTTCGTTTGCGTTTGCGGCAGGCAATGTCGCTCTGATCGCGTTGTTCATCACGCTCATCTGAAAAGCCGAGCCCCCGAGACCTTCATCCCGGGGGCGATCGATCAGAAGTCCACCATGTCGCCGCCCTTGAGATCGAGCATCTCGCGGGCCTCGGCCGGGGTGGCAACTTCCATGGAGAGGTCTTCCATGATGCGACGGATCTTGGCGACCTGGGCAGCGTTGCTTTCGGCCAGTTCGCCCTTGGCGATGTAGAGGCTGTCCTCCAGTCCGACCCGCACATTGGCACCCATGATCGCCGCCATGGTGCATAGCGGCATCTGGTGACGCCCACCTGCCAGCACGGACCAGTGATAGGCATCGCCGAACAGCCGGTCGGCCGTGTCCTTCATGAAGATGACGTTCTGATGGTCGGCCCCGATGCCGCCCAGAATGCCGAAGATCGTCTGCACGAAGATCGGTGGTTTGACGAGCCCCCGGTCCAGCAGACTGGCCATGTTGTAGAGGTGGCCGACATCATAGCACTCGAACTCGAACTTCGTGCCGTGAGCTTCTCCTAATTCCTTAAGAATATACTCCATATCATTGTAAGTATTACGAAATATGAAGTCTTTGGAATTTTCTATATGTTTCCGTTCCCAGTCATACTTGAACTCCTTGTAGCGCTCCAGCATGGGGAACAGGCCGAAGTTCAT
>CALIUG010000187.1 GCA_938048755.1 uncultured Alphaproteobacteria bacterium | reverse complement strand
CTGTTCTGCCCATGCTCAAGATTGCCGGCAAGCAGCTCTTCAGCACCGAATCGTCGGATCAGGAAAAGATGCTGCCGCGCACGGCCCGCATCGCTGTTACCATCGCCACGATCTATGCCGTCTTTTCGGTCATGTGCTTCCTGTCCTACTGGGTTGCCGGCATGACGCCGTTCGATGCGCTTGCCCACGCCATGACAACCGTGTCGACCGCCGGATTCTCTACCCACGACCTTTCGATCGGCGTCTTCAACAGCCCGCGCATCGAGATCGTTGCGATGATCTTCATGATCTCGGGCGCACTGCCGTTTGTCATCTACATGCAGATGGCGCGCGGCAGGTTCGTGCCGCTGTGGCGCGACGTGCAGGTGCGCCTGTTCCTGTTCATCGTGGTGAGCGCCATCGGCCTGCTGACCCTGCAGCGCATGCTGGATGCTCCCGGAGACACCTCGCTGTGGGACGTGCTGCTGGACGTCTCCTTCAACATTGTGGCGATCGCCACCACGACCGGTTATGCGACCGAGGATTTCAGTTCCTGGGGCGGGTTTGCCACCGCGCTGTTTTTCATTCTGCTGTTCCTGGGCGGCTGCACCGGATCGACCGCGGGCGGCATCAAGATGTTCCGCGTCCATGTCATGGCCGCGACGCTCTACAACCAGTTGCGCCGCCTGACCCAACCACACGGTGTCTTCGTTGCCCATTACAACAAGGTCCAGATCAGCGATCAGGTCTCCCAGTCGGTGACGACCTTCCTGGTTATTTTCATCGCCGGGTTCTTCCTGCTGACCGCTGGGCTTGCCGCCCATAACCTGGACTTCATCACCAGTGCTTCGGGTGCTGCCGCAGCCCTGGGCAATATCGGCCCTGGCCTGGGCCCGCTGATCGGTCCGGCGGGCAACTATGCCAGCCTGCCCGAATCGGCCAAGCTGCTGCTGTGTCTTGGCATGCTGCTGGGACGCCTTGAGTTCTTCACGATCCTTGTTCTGCTGACCCCCCATTTCTGGAGAGAGTAACCATGGCCGGCCAAACCATGTCGACGCGCCAGGTGATCGACCGTCTGATCGCCTTTGACACCACGAGCCGGCTTTCCAACATGGAACTGATCCATTGGGTTGCCGACTATCTGAAGGGCTGGGGCATCGAGAGTTCGCTGAGCAAGGGCGAAGACGATTCCAAGGCCAATCTGTTTGCTACGCTGGGCCCGGCGGGCGACGGCGGCATCGTGCTTTCGGGCCATACCGACGTCGTGCCGGTGGACGGCCAGCCCTGGGACACCGACCCGTTCCAGGTTGTCGAGAAGGGCGGTAAACTCTACGGGCGCGGCACCAGCGACATGAAAAGCTTCATCGCCATTGCGCTGGCCCTGGTACCCGAGTTCCTGGAGCGCGGCCTCAAACGCCCGCTGCATCTGGCGCTGACCTTTGACGAGGAGGTCGGCTGCCTGGGCGTGCATCACCTGATCGAGGACGTGAAACGGCACAGCCTGCGCCCCGAAGCAGCGATCATCGGCGAGCCGACCAACATGGAAGTGGTCGACGCCCACAAGGGCATCGCCGGCTTCCGCACCACGTTTCGCGGTGTGCCTGCCCATTCCAGCATGACCCATATCGGGGTCAGTGCGACCCACGCTGCGGGGCGTTTCGTGGCGTTCCTGGATGACCTGTTCGAGGAATACCAGACACGTGCGCGGCCCGATCTGGGTTTTGTGCCGCCCTATACGACGATCCAGGTCGGCATCATGAACGGTGGCACGGCCAGCAACATCATTGCCCAGGACGCCATGGTGGACTGGCATTTCCGCACCATGCCGACCGACGATCCTGAGGAAATCGAGGCAAGCGCGCGCGCCTATCTCGAAGAACTCAAGGTCAAGCTTCAGGCACAGCATCCCGAAACCGATGTGGTGACGACGGTGCGTTCCAACGTGCTGCCGCTCAAACCCGATGACGCCTCGCCCGCGACGCAGCTTGCTCTCGCCCTGACCGGCGCCAACGACACCCACCAGGCATCCTTTGCGACCGAGGCCGGCATCTTCCAGGCCAACGGGTTGCCCGCGGTTGTGTGCGGCCCCGGTGACATTGCCCAGGCCCATCAGCCCAACGAGTTCATCACCCTGGAACAGGTCGAGGCCTGCACGGCTTTCCTGCAGCGCCTGATGGGACGCATCTGCGAGCGTTAGGTTTTTAATTGGATGTCACCCCGGCCTTGAGCCGGGGCCTCGCTAGGTCCGCGATGAACTCTCGAGATCCCGGATCGGCGGTGCCATGCACCTTGTCCGGGATGACACATGTTTCTAGGGTTGAGTCATCATCAAGGGGTTGAACCATGGACAAAACCGATCTCTGCTATCTGCCCGCTGTAGAACAGAAGGCGTTGCTGGACGCCGGTGAGATCTCGGTCAGCGAACTTGTCGCGGCCCAGAGCGAACGCATCGAACGCCACAACGGACATCTCAATGCGTTTGTCACGCTGCGGCTGGACGAAGCGCGCGAGGAGGCACGCAAGGCCGATGCCGACCGCGCCAAGGGCACGGCGCGGGGTGTGCTGCACGGCCTGACCGTGGGGGTGAAGGACTGTTTTGCGACCAAGGGCATGCGCACGACCTTTGCCACCAAGGCCTTCGAGCATCATGTGCCCGACTACGATCACCTGGTCGTGCAGCGCGAGAAGGCACAGGGTGCGATCATCCTGGGCAAACTCAATACGCCCGAATACACCATGGCCTCGAACCTGTGTGACAACCCGGTCTTCGGCAAGACACGCAGCCCCTATGGCATCGACCGTGCGCCCGGCGCCAGCAGCGGTGGCAGCGGTTCGGCACTGGCGGCAGGTCTGTGTTCGCTGGCCGACGGCTCCGATATCGGTGGTTCCGTGCGCAATCCGGCAGCCTGGAACAACATCGTGGGGCACCGTCCGACATCCTGGATGATCCCCGATGTGCCCAATCCGCTGATGTGGCACAACATGAACACGCCCGGTCCCATGGCACGCACCGTCGCCGACGCCGCATTGTTCCTGTCGGCCCTGGCCGGACCGGACCCCCGATGCCCGGTGGTGGTTTCGGCCCCCTTCCCGCCAGGACTGCCCGACCTTGCCATCGACATGAAGGGCCTGCGTGTGGGCTGGGGCAGCGACCATGGTTCGGTGCCCCTTGATCCCGACATAGCCGCAAACTTCGAAGCACAGCGGGAGGTGTTCACAGGCCTTGGCTGTGTCGTCGAACAGCGCGACCTCGACCTGACCGACCTGGAAGGCCCTTACGGCGTGCTGGCCTATCAGCGTGTGTCGCGCGAGGTGGAACCCGCGGTGGGCCGGGGCCTGGATGGCGGTCTGGAAGCCCATTATCACCAGACCCGGGCCGAAACCGGCGCCGCACTCATGGATGCCGAGACCCGGCGCCATCGCCTCTGGAACGATGTGGCGCTGGCCTTTGCCGAACACGATGTTCTGGTCTGGCCCGACGATGCCGTCGATGCCTTTGCCTATGATGACGAAGAGGCCAGCCAGACGATGGACTGGACCTATCTCTATGCCTCACCGATGCTGGGATTGCCCACGATCACCGTTCCCTGCGGGTTTTCCGCGTCGGGTTCACCGCGAGGTCTGCAGATTCTGGGACGCCCGGGAACCGACCTTTTGATCCTGCAGGTTGCCCAGGCCTATGAGAATGCGACCGGTTTCGGCAAGAAACGGCCAAATCTGGACTAAAAGGCCGATTTGTCGCAGTCTTGCCCCATTCTCATCGGAGACTTGAACGCAACAAGGTTCTGAAACCAGCATTCCCGTCATTCACAAAAACCCTCGACTCCTTGGTTTGATTGAGGGGAAGCTGTCACTCAGGATCGAGACAGGGGCATCTGTCCGAACAAAATCATGCCAAGGGAGGCATCATGACGACTCTTGAACAATTGAAACAAGCTGCACTTGACGGTCGCATCAACCGCCGCGATTTCGTCAAGCAGTCAACGGCGCTGGGCCTGACGGTCGCGGCCGCGGGAACCCTTGCCAACAGCGTGGCACTGGCCGAAGGGCCCCAGAAGGGCGGCAACTACCGCGTTGCCCTGGATGACGGCAACACCACCGACAGCATCGATCCGGCAACCTATGAAAGTAGCTACCAGATCGGTCAGGCGCGTGTGTTCGGCAACTATCTGACCGAGATCACGCCCGATAATGTCGCCGGCCCGGATCTCGCCGAAAGCTGGGAAGCTTCGCCTGATGCGGCAAGCTGGACCTTCAACATCCGCAAGGGCGTGGAGTTCCACAACGGCAAGACCGTTTCGGCCGCCGATGTCGTTGACTCGCTCAACCATCATCGCGGCCCGGATTCGACCTCAGGCGGTAGCGCGTTGCTGGCCAATGTCACCGATATCGTGGCGGTTGATGCAAACACCGTGCGCATCGACCTCGAAAGCGGTAGCGCGGACATGCCTTACGTGATGACCGACTATCATTTCCTGATCCTGCCGTCGGACGGCGAAGGCAATCTTGATACCAGCGGCATCGGATCGGGCCCCTATGTTCTCGACAGCTTCGAGCCGGGCATTGAGTCGATTTTCCATCGCAACCCGAACTACTTCAAGGACGGCATGGCGAACTTTGACTCGGTCGAGTATCACGCCGTGGCCGATGCCAATGCGCGTGAGTCCGGTTTGGTCACCGGTCAGTTCGACTCGATCATTTCGGTCGATACCAAGACGGTCGACCTCCTGGCCCAGAATCCCGGCGTCCGCATCGATGAAGTGGCCAGTGGCGCCCATGCCACGCTCGCCATGCATGTCGATGTCGCCCCGTTCGACGACAAAAATGTGCGCATGGCACTGAAGTACGGCATGGATCGCCAGGGTGCGGTCGATGTTGTGCTGCGCGGTCATGGCACGATCGGCAACGACCATCCGGTCGCACCGACCATGCCATATTACGACCCCGATCAGGAACAGCGCATGTACGATCCTGACAAGGCCATGTGGTACCTGAAGCAGTCGGGTCTGGATTCGCTGGCGGTCAAGTTCTCGACCTCCGACGTGCCCTTCCCCGGCGGTGTCGACTTCTCCGTTCTGTATCAGGAGAAGGCCAAGGCAGCCGGCATCGACATCGATGTCGTGCGTGAATCGGCCGACGGTTACTGGTCGAATGTCTGGCTGGTCCAGCCGTTCTCGCTGGTTGCCTGGGGCGCACGCCCGACTCCGGACATGATCCTGTCGCTGGCCTATGCCGGTGGTGCAGCCTGGAACGAGACCCATCTCGACAACGCACGCCTGAACGAGATCCTCGTTGAGGCCCGTGCCGAGCTGGACGAAGCCAGACGCGGCGAACTGTATGCCGAAGCCCAGATGATCGTGAGCAATGAGGGCGGCACGATCGTTCCGTTCTTCACGAACTACCTGTTTGCTTCGACCCCCAACCTGGCACGTGCCAGCGAAGGACTCTCGGGCGACTGGACACTGGACGGCTACCGTTCGGCAGAACGCTGGTGGTACTCCAGCGACTCAGCCTGAGGCTGATCGCCAAGATCACGAGAGAGGCCCGGTTCACGCCGGGCCTCTTTTTTTGTGCGCGCCTTGCACAGGATTGCTTGAGCTATTCACATGACCCGAACCATTCCCTTCATTAGAGCGTAGTGCGTGAATTAGGAATCGTTGGGGGATTCCCATTTTGTTTGATTGGTGATTCCATGGGTCAGGAGGTGTCTCATGGGAAAGTCTACGTCGAGCGATCTTCGTTTGCGGATTGTGTGTGGTATCGCGTCTG
>CALIUG010000186.1 GCA_938048755.1 uncultured Alphaproteobacteria bacterium | reverse complement strand
GTTGTTGGTGTGCAGGCACAGGCCTTGATCAATCAGGTCGTGGTGGTGGGCAATCAGCGTATCGAGCCTGAAACGATCGCCAGCTACATGACCATCCATGTCGGTGACCCGTTCGAGGTTCGCGAGATTGATGACTCGCTCAAGAGCCTCTTTGCGACCGGCCTTTTTGCCGACGTGACCATCCGTCGCGAAGGTGATGCTCTGGTCGTCCAGGTGGTCGAGAATCCAATCATCAACCGGATTGCCTTCGAAGGTAACCGCTCGCTGGATTCCGAAGACCTTGAAGCCGAAGTGCAGTTGCGTCCTCGCACGGTCTACACCAGGACAAAAGTGCAGAGCGATGTCGCGCGAATTCTGGAACTTTATCGCCGTGATGGTCGTTTCAATGCGACCGTCGAACCCAAGGTCATTATCCAGGAGCAGAACCGGATCGATCTGGTGTTCGAGATCGACGAGGGTGATGCAACGATCGTTCGCGAAATCAACTTCATCGGCAACGATAACTATTCCGACGGCACATTGCGCGAAACGATCCTTTCCAAGGAGACAGCGTGGTACCGGTTCCTGTCGCAGGATGACACCTATGATCCCGATCGGCTGTCCTTTGATCAGGAGTTGTTGCGTCGATTCTATCTCTCGCGCGGTTTTGCTGATTTCCGTGTTGAGTCGGTCGTTGCCGATCTCACGCCGGATCGCCGTGAATTCTTCATCACCTTCACGATTGATGAGGGCCCTCGATATGCGTTTGGTGACATCACAGTCGTCAGCGAGATGTACAATGTCGATCCGGTTCTCGTCGAAGGATTGGTCTACTCTGATCCTGGTGACTGGTATGACGCCGGAGAGGTGGAGGAAATCGCCCAGGAGATGACCCTGGAACTGGGCACCGAGGGGATTGCATTCGTTCAGGTGCGGCCGCGTGCCCAACGGGACAGGGAAAACCTTACAATCGGTGTTGAGTACGTCATCACCGAGTCGGACCCGCTTTACGTTGAACGTATTGATATTGTCGGCAACTTCCGGACAGCCGATGACGTGATTCGGCGCGAATTCACGTTGGCTGAAGGCGACGCCTTCAATCTTGCGCGACTGCAACGCTCGGAGTTGCAGGTACGCAGCCTGGATTACTTCAATGTGGTCGAGGTTACGCGGATTCCCGGAACACAGCCCGATACGACGATTATCGAAGTGGCGGTCGAGGAAAAATCGACGGGTGAACTTTCGATCGGTGCCGGTTTCTCGACCTTTGACAGCGTGCTGTTCAATATCTCTATTCGAGAGCGCAATCTGTTGGGTAACGGTCAGCGTCTCTCTCTGGATCTCGCTCTGTCTGGCCGCAGGCAGACCGTGGATCTCAGTTTCACCGAGCCCTACTTCCTGGATCGGGATCTTGAGGCCGGGTTTGATGTCTTCCGACGCAGGCTTGATCTGCGCGATGAGTCGTCGTTCGTGCAGGAGAATCTGGGCGGCATTCTGAGAATGGCCTACCCGGTGACGGACAATCTCCGGCAGACCGTGTTCTACACGCTTCAGTCCGTCACGGTGGAAGATGTGGATCCCACGGCATCGATCTTTGTGCGCGAACAAGAAGGCACGTCCGTTACGTCTGCACTGGGTAAGCAACTGGATTACGATCGAAGAAACGATCCGATCAACCCGACCAGCGGCTATCTCTTGCAGCAGGGAACGGATATCGCTGGTTTTGGTGGAACGGAAAGATACGTGCGCAACCGTCTGGGCGCATCGTTCTTCTATCCGTTTGCTGAGGATTGGACCGGAAACCTGCGCGCCGAAGGCGGCGTGATTCAGGGTTTCCTGGGAGAAGACGTCAGTATCGCGGATCGCTTCTTTGTTGGTGGTAACAGCCTGCGTGGGTTTGAGCCTGCCGGCATCGGCCCGCGCGACCTTGCGACGGGGGATGCCCTGGGTGGAAACATCTTCTGGACGAGCACGGCTGAGTTGACCTTGCCCCTGGGACTGCCCAGAGAGCTTGGGCTGCTTGGCCGTGTGTTCACCGATTGGGGCAGTCTGTTCAGCCTGGATAGCACCGGCCCGACAATTGCCGATGATTCAACGCCTCGTGGCGCGGTGGGTGTCGGACTGTCCTACAATTCGCCGCTGGGTCCGATCCTCCTTGATTTCTCCCATGCCGTCGTGAAGCAGAGTTATGATCGGACCGAGGTTTTCCGCTTCAGTTTTGGTACGGCCTTTTGATGGTTCGCCTGCCAGGATTTGCGGCGTTGTTGATTGTGAGTTTTGCTGCCTTTGGTTCGCCGTTTAACGGTGCTTATGCGCAGGACGGCACTACCGTCGCGGTCGTTGATGTGCAGCGTATGCTGCGGGAGTCTTTGGCTGGTCAGGCCATCGAGAGCCAGATGCAACAGTTCAGGCTCTCCTTTGGCGAGCAGATTGCCCAGAAGGAAGCCGAGCTTCGGGAAAAGGAGCGTTTGCTTGCCGAGCAGGCGGCTGTGGTTTCGCCAGAGGTCTTGGCGGAAAGCCGTCGGCAGTTCGAGGAAGAGGTCGTTGCACTCCAGCGCGAAGTTCGCGAACAGCAGTTGGGCGTCGAGCAGAGTTATGCCGAGGCCATCGACACCATTCGTCAGACCGTGATCGCCATTCTTCAGGATATCGTGGAACAACGAGGTATTGATGTGGTTTTGCCGCGTTCCGGGTACCTTGTGGCAAGCCGCGAGCTTGACCTTACCGATGATGTTCTTGCTGAACTGAATTCGGCTCTGCCGTCGCTGTCACTTAGTCTGCCATAGGGGGAAGCGGTGCAGGAATCAGCCTTTTTTGAAACCGCCGGCCCCTTTGATCTGGCACGGGTTGTTGAGGCTGTTGGCGGCACGGTCGAAGGTGCGTTGCCTGAGGGGCTGCTGATCAAGGGCGTTGCCCCACTGGGTTCTGCCGGGCCGGACGAGGTCAGTTTTCTCGATAACAAGAAGTATCTATCGGCGTTTGAGGCGAGCGCAGCGGGGGCATGTTTTATCGAGGCTGAACTGGCATCGCGCGCACCTGAAGGCATGGTGTCGATCGTCTGCCAGCAACCCTACATGGCACTGGCGCTGGCCATGCGCCTGTTTTATCCGACGTCTCCGCCTGAACCGATGATTTCGCCCGCTGCACATGTTGATGGCAATGCCGTCGTTCCTGCAAGCTGTCGGGTAGAGGCTGGCGCTGTGCTGGAAGCGGGCGTGAGGCTGGGTGAACGCTGTCATGTCGAACCTGGCGCGGTCCTTTCGGCAAATGTGGTCTTGGGTGACGATTGCCATGTCGGACCACAGGCCAGCGTGATGTGCAGCATTGTTGGCAATCGTGTCTGGATTGATGCCGGCGCGCGCATCGGAACCCAGGGCTTCGGCTTTGCAGTCGGTCCCAAGGGTGCCGTGCGCATTCCTCATACCGGCCGTGTTGTCATTGCCGATGATGTCGAGATTGGAGCCAATACCACCATCGATCGTGGTTCAGTCGGGGATACGACGATCGGGCAGGGCACCATGATTGATAATCAGGTTCAGATCGCCCATAACGTGACCATCGGACGAGGCTGCATTCTTGCAGGCCAGGTTGGACTCGCGGGAAGCTCAGAGATTGGTGATTTCGCCATGTTGGGCGGCAAATCTGGCGTGGTAAACCATGTGAAGGTTGGCGTTGGCGCTAAGCTGGGTGCTTCCTCGGGAGCGGCATTTGATTTGGAGCCTGGACAAACCTATCTGGGTCAGCCGGCTGTTCTGATACGAGATTTCTGGCGCCAGCAGGCTGCCTTACGTCGGTTGATGAAGCAGGGTAAAGGGACATGAACGACGAAGTTCGCACCACGCCGGATACGCCATCCGGCTATACCGTCGATGTTGTCGGCATCGAACGGATCATGGAATTGATTCCGCACCGTTATCCCTTGTTGATGATCGATCGTGTGGTTGACGTTGTTGCGGGTGAAAGTGCCATCGGAATTAAGAACATCACCATCAACGAACCGCAGTTCCAGGGGCATTTTCCGCGCCATCCGATCATGCCGGGCGTGTTGATCATCGAGGCCATGGCACAGTCTGCAGCTGTTCTCGTCGTCGAGACGCTGGGCAAGGAGTTTGAGGGCAAGCTGGTCTATTTCATGGGCGTCGACAAGGCGCGGTTTCGCAAGCCCGTGACCCCCGGCGACGTCATGATGGTACATGTCGCCAAGGAGCAGCGACGTGGTCCGGTCTGGAAATTCTATGCTGAAGCAAAGGTAGACGGTGCCGTTGTTGCTGAAGCGCGATACTCCGCCATGATTATGGACCGCTGAACCATCGGCATGTCCAACATTCATCCCACAGCAGTTGTTGATCCCGGCGCTACCGTTGCCGATGACGTCGTCATCGGCCCCTATTGCGTGATTGAAGAGGGCGTTTCACTTGCCGCCGGAGTCGTCCTGCAGTCGCATGTCGTCATCGGTGGCCATACCTCTCTGGGTGAAGGTTGCAAGGTCTTTCCGTTCGCTTCCCTGGGCCTTGCCCCCCAGGATCTGAAGTACCGCGGCGAACGATCCGAGCTCATCATCGGCGCCCACAATACAATCCGTGAACATGTCACCATGAATCCGGGAACGGATGGCGGTGGCCTGGTTACCCGGGTTGGTGATCACTGTCTTTTCATGGTTGGTGCACATGTTGCCCATGATTGCGAGATTGGTGATCACGTCATCATGGCCAACAACGCGACACTGGCAGGACACGTCGTAGTCGAGGAACACGCCATCATCGGCGGCCTTGCTGCCATCCACCAGTTCGTCCGCATCGGACGCCATGCCATGGTGGGCGGCATGTCGGGTGTCGAGCAGGATGTCATTCCGTTCGGTTCGGTCAGTGGTGATCGGGCGCACCTGATGGGTCTGAATCTTGTCGGACTGAAACGTCATGGATTTGAGCGCGAGGACATTCACACCATCCGCAATGCCTATCGTCTGTTGTTCGCTGATGAAGGTACGC
>CALIUG010000185.1 GCA_938048755.1 uncultured Alphaproteobacteria bacterium | reverse complement strand
TGGGCTTGCCCGCATCGCCGAGGAGGTCGTGGCCGGAACGTTCAACTTCGATCCAGCACTCGAAGATGTGCATATGAATGTCGAGGCGCGGCTGAAGGACCTGATCGGGGAACCGGCGGGTCGTCTCCATACCGGGCGTTCGCGCAACGACCAGGTTGCCACCGACATGCGGTTGTGGCTGCGCGATACCCAGGATGCGGTGGCGGCTGGTTTGCAGGACCTGCTGGCCGCTCTGCTGGACCAGGCCGAAGCCCATGCCGGGACGGTGATGCCAGGCTTCACCCATCTCCAGCCCGCTCAGCCCGTGACCTTCGGCCATCATCTGCTGGCCTATGCCGAAATGTTCGGGCGCGATTGCGGACGTCTGGCCGATGCAAGATTGCGCCTGAACGAATCACCCCTGGGTGCTGCTGCGCTGGCGGGCACCTCGTTCCCCATTGATCGGGACATGACGGCCCGGGCGCTCGGGTTCGACCGGCCCACGGCCAATTCGATGGATTCGGTGTCGGACCGGGATTTCTGCCTGGAGTTCCTGGCGGCGGGCGCCATCATCGGCGTGCATCTCTCGCGCCTGGCCGAGGAACTGGTGCTGTGGACCAGCCCTGCCTATGGCCTGGTGCGTTTGCCCGACGGCCTGACGACGGGTTCGTCGATCATGCCACAGAAGCGTAATGCCGATGCCGCCGAACTGGTGCGCGGCAAGGCCGGACGTGTGGTCGGTTCCCTGGTTTCCCTGCTCACCATGCTGAAGGGTCTTCCCATGACCTATGGCAAGGACATGCAGGAGGACAAGGAGCCGGTGTTTGATGCTGCTGAGACGCTGATGCTCTCGATCCCCGCGACCACGGCCATGATCGCAGGCCTGACGGTCGACAAGGACAAGATGCGCGCGATGACCGCGCAGGGTCTCCTGACCGCAACGGATCTGGCCGACTGGCTGGTACGCGCTAAGGGCCTTCCCTTCCGCGAAGCACACCATGTCACGGGAAGCCTGGTGAAAGCCGCCGAGGACGCCGGATGTGATCTGGCCGATCTGTCGCTTGAGACCATGCAGGCCGTTGATCCCAGAATTGATGCTTCGGTGTATGATGTCCTGACGGTGGAAGCCTCGGTTTCCAGCCGGACGAGCTTTGGCGGTACCGCACCTGAGCGGGTCGCCGCGGCTGTGAAACAGGCACGCGCGAGGTTTCTGACATGACACGACGTTTCGCAATTCTGGCCTCTCTGGCCGCTCTCCTGGCAGCCTGTGGCCGCAAGGGCCCACTGACGCCTCCAGGAGACGAAGAAGAGCCGGAAGAAGGGCGCGACTATTGAACCCCTTTGTTTACCGTGACGGCCTGTTGCATGCCGATGAGGTTGACCTCGTCACATTGGCGCGTGAGGTCGGCACACCGTTCTATTGCTATAGCGCGACCGCGCTGGAGGAACGTTACCTTCGGCTGGCCGAGATCACCGCACCCAGTGGCACGGGCATTGCCTTTGCGGTGAAGGCCAACAGCAACCTTGCCGTCATCGCTCTGCTTGGACGGTTGGGTGCGGGGGCCGATGTGGTCTCGGAAGGCGAACTGCGCCGTGCCCTGGCGGCAGGCATTCCTGCCGATCGCATCCTGTTTTCGGGCGTCGGCAAGTCGGCGGCTGAGCTGGCCTTTGCCATCGAACAGGGCATCCATCAGATCAATGTCGAGAGCGAAACCGAGTTCGACCGGATTCTGGAGTTGGCTGCTGAGGCCCGAACGCCTGTGCGCATTGCCTTGCGCATCAACCCGGATGTTTCGGCGGGTGGCCACGATAAGATCTCGACCGGTCGCAAGACCGACAAGTTCGGCATTGAGGCCGACCACGCCATCGAACTTTATCAGCGCGCCAGCGACCACGCCTATGTCGAGCCGGTCGGGCTTGCCATGCATATCGGTTCGCAAATCCAGAAGGTTGCGGCCTTCGACGCTGCCTTTGATCGCATTGCCGAGGTCGCCGAGGAAGTGAAGGCCCTGGGCCTGTCGGTGCCGCGCCTGGATCTGGGCGGCGGGCTGGGTGTCGCCTATCACGATGAGGAGCAGGAACTTCCCCTGGCCCATTACGGTGAGCTTCTCCAGTCCCTGGCCGAACGCACCGGCGCGAAGCTGATGATCGAGCCCGGCCGTTGGCTGGTGGCCGGCGCCGGGGTTCTGGTGACCGAAGTCAACGCCATTAAGCAGGCAGGGGAGCGCCGCTTTGCCATTGTCGATGCGGCCATGAACGATCTGATCCGCCCGACGCTCTATGATGCCCATCATCCGGTCTGGCCGGTCCATGAACGGGCCGATGCGCCACGTCATCCGACCACGGTGGCGGGTCCGGTTTGTGAATCCGGCGATATTCTGGCCGTGGACGCTCCGTTGCCGGACCTGGATGCTGGCGATCTTGTTACCATTGGTCACGCAGGAGCCTATGGCGCCGTCATGGCGTCGGGTTACAATGGCAGGCTTCTGGTGCCGGAGGTCATGGTGCGTGGCGATGATTTCGCCGTGGTGCGCCGCCGGCCCAGCCACGACGAAGCGATGGCCCTGGACAGCATTCCAGACATGGAGACCAAGGCCAGCGCTGCATAGAGGCCTGGCGCATGAGGGCGCCGGGCGTCAGGGAATCTTTGTAATGGCAGAGTCCTTTTCCAGCCCGCCCCGCCGCCCGGCAGCAATCTCGCGCCGCATTGGTCTGGCGCGTGCTGCGATCTGGTGGGAAGACCTGCTGACCCGCACCTGGCGCGCGATGGCGCTGCTGGCCGTTTTGTTGGGCCTGACCCTGATGGGTGTGTGGACCTGGCTTCCCGGTGAACTCCATATCGCGCTTGTTCTTGTCTTCATCATCGCCATTCCGGTGGTGCTGTGGCGCGACCTGCGCGGCGTTGCCTGGCCAGACGAAGAAGCTGCCCTGCGACGCCTGGAAACCAAGAGCGGGTTTGATCACCGCCCGCTGCTGGCAGTCGAGGACAGCTTTGCCGGTGATCCCCATGATCCCCAGAGCCGTGCGCTGTTCGAAGCGCACCGCAAGCGCATGGCCGAACGCATCCGTGCGGTGAAGGTCGGCCGGCCGCTCTCGAATGTCTCGACCTATGATCGTCTGGCATTGCGCTCCCTGGCCGTCATGGTCCTGGCCATCGGAGTCATGGCGGGCTGGAGCCATGCGCGCGCCAACATGATCTCGATTCTGCATCCCGATTTCTCGCGCACCCTGGTTTCCGCTGACATTGGCGAACTGACCCTGTGGATCACGCCACCGGCCTATACCGGCGTGCCCCCGCTCTGGCTGGATGCCCTGGAACTGGCGGCCGATGATGCTCCGGTTTCCATTCCGGCCGGGAGCGAGCTGGTCGCCCAGATCCGGGGTGGGGACGAAGCACCGGTTCTGGTGATCGATGACCAGACCATCACGTTCGAACCCGCAGGCCTTGGCAGCTATCAGATTGTCCACGTCTTCGAGGAGGGCAACCACTTTGCGGTGACGCAGTCAGGCCAGGAGATTGCCGCGTGGCCCATCAACGTCATCCCGGATGCACTGCCACAGGTCGCCCTTTCCGAACCGCCGTCTGAGACCCTGCGCACCAGCCTGCGCCTGGATGTCGTTGCGGCCGATGACTATGGCCTGGCGAGCATTCAGGGCGTGATCAAGCGCATCGATGTGGAGAACGAGGAAGTTCTGGCGATTTCGATCCCGATTTCCCAGGTCGGTGTGAAGGATGTCGAAGGGCCGGCTTTCTATGACTTCACGGCGCATCCCTGGGCCGGCATGGAACTCAGCCTGGAACTCACCGTCACAGACAACGTGGGTCAGTCGACCACGACCGATCCGATCATCTTCCAGATGCCCGAGCGGTACTTCCTCAATCCACTGGCGCGCTCCATCAGCGATCAGCGCAAGAGGCTGGTGCTCAATCCGGCCATGGCCAAGCTGACCAAGGAAATGCTGGAAGGCCTTGCGAACGATCCCGAGGCCTATCTCGATGATTTCGGTGTGCATCTGGCACTGGTGACCGGATCGAACCGGCTTGAATACGCGCAGGAGCCCGAGGCAGCACGAGACGAAGTCATCGAGCTTATGTGGGATACCGCGCTTGCGATCGAGGAAGGTCCGCTGGCCTTTGCCGAGAGGCGCGTGCGCGAACTCCAGGAAGAACTGCTCGATGCCCTGACCGAAGGGGCCAGCGAAGAGGAGATCGAACGGCTGCTGGATGAACTGCGCCTGGCGATGGAAGACTACATGCGTGCGCTTTTCAACCGCCTGCGCACAGACCCCGGCGACCTTTTTGATCCGACCGATGCGCTCAAGGCCGTGGGCAGCCGTGAACTGACCGATCTGGTCGACCAGATCCGTGACCTCCTGCGTTCCGGCTCCCCCGATCAGGCCCAGACCCTGCTGACCCGTCTGCAGGAGATCATCGAGAACATTTCGGTTGGCAACCTGTCCGATCTCACCGGCAACATGTCGGCTGAGGTCGCCGAAGTCATCCATACCCTGCGCCAGTTGATGTCCGACCAGCAGGAACTGCTGGACGAGACCTTCCGCATGCTGCGCGAGGACGAACCCGATGACTTCTCCACCCAGGACGAGGCACGCAGGCAGGGCCAGATGCAGGCCGTGCTGCAGGATCTGATGGGGCGGCTGGATGAATTCGGTTATGGCGCGCCAGGGGAGTTCTCCCGTGCGGACCGTTCGATGGAACGTTCCGTGCGCAGGCTTGAGGCGGACCGGCCGGGCCAGTCCGTCGACCATCAGACCGAGGCGCTGGAACACCTTCGCTCCGGCGCTGATTCCCTTATGGAAGAAATGATGGAACAGGCCGGCGAGGATGCTACCGGCGATGGCCGTAACTTCTTTGCCGCACCGCGCGATCCCATGGGCCGGCACATGGGAGGCAGTGGTGAAGAGGATACGTCTGATTTCACGCTTCCGGATCGCGGCGCGATCATCAAGGCGCGGGAAATCTTGGATGAGCTCTACAAGCGCGCGGGTGAGCAGTATCGCCCGCTTGAGGAGCAGGAATACCTCCAGCGCCTGCTGCGCCGTTTCTGAAACCGGGCGGGTTTGCTGTGGTCGTCGTCAGGGAAGCTGTTGAATCCGACATTCCGGCAATCACCGCGATCTACCGCTATCACGTGCTCCACGGTGTGGCTTCGTTCGAAATCGATCCGCCCGATGCCGCTGAAATGTCCCGCCGCCACGCTGGCGTGATCGCAGCGGGTTTGCCCTATCTGGTGGCGGAGCATGAGGGGCGTGTGATCGGTTATGCCTATGCCAGTCCCTATCGCGCCCGTCCGGCCTATCGCAACAGCGTCGAGAATTCAGTCTATGTGGACGCAGACCATCACGGGCTTGGTGCCGGAAAGGCGCTGATACGCGACCTGATCGAACGGTGCCGCGCAGCGGGGCGCCGTCAGATGATCGCAATCATCGGCGATTCCGACAATGAGGCGTCCATTGGACTGCACGCAGCCTTCGGTTTTCGCGATGTCGGCACCCTGACCGATGTCGGGTTCAAACACGATCGCTGGCTCGACAGCGTGATCATGCAGCTAGCTCTGAGCGAAAGCTGATCGGTCAGCTTCTCTAGCGGACGTCTTCGAAGGTCATCAGAATCTCGAACAGGTCATCGCCCCGGGGCGGATCGGGATAGGTCGCCCGATAGGTCGTCTGGTCGCCGGGACCAAGCCCGACGGCAGCGGCCTTGAAGCTCCAGTCCAGAACGACGGCGCCGGTGATATCGAGGATTTCCGCGCGAAGCTCGGGCAGGCGCTGGAACTGGCTGCCGGTGTTGACGATCCGGCCGCTGACCACCAGCAGCGAATGATCGCCCTGCACCTCGACACTCAGCCATTCGTCCCGGTATTCGAGATTGAAGGAATTGGGCGGTCCGACGAGGCCCGCCATCTCGTAGTAGTCGATGGTTGC
>CALIUG010000184.1 GCA_938048755.1 uncultured Alphaproteobacteria bacterium | reverse complement strand
CATCGTCGCGGTGCTCGTGGGTGTCGTGTTGTTGCGGCAGACCGGCTTCCTGGACACGGCCTATGAAGGCGATCCGCTGCCCGAAGTCCAGATGCAGGAGGTCCAGGCGTTGCTGGATGCTTCGCCGCTGGTGCCCTATCTCGGCAATTCCGACGGTTCGGTCAGGGTCATCGAGTTCTTCGACTATCGCTGCGGTCACTGCCGCAGCATGGCGCCCATTGTCGATGATGTCGTCAACGAGGACTCTGATGTGGCTGTGGCAATGATCGAGTATCCCGTGCTTGGCCGCGAATCGGAGCTGGCCGCACGTTTCGCCCTGGCCGCTGCGCTGCAGGACGGTTATGCGACCTTCCACCGTGCTCTGATGTTCACGACCATTCCCTATACCGATGAAGCGCTCATGGAACTGGGTACGAACCTGGGTATGGACGCGGAACGCCTCAAGACCGATGCCTATGGTGACGAAGTCGAAGCGATCATGCTCGACAATCTCAGAATCGGAAAAGCACTTGGCGTTTCGGGGACACCAACCTTTGTGATTGGTGACCTCCTTGTCGTCGGCGCCATCGACAAGGGCAGTTTCACGGGTCTGGTCGCTGCTGCGCGAGCCCCATAACAGCGATCACGAAGGTGTCGTTTGACCGCCGGAAAAGCGGCTGGCATCAAACGGGGATAATTTGGAGAGTTTCATGCGTCGATTGACCTGTCTTGCTGCCGCAACCTTTGCCTTTTTGTTCTCGTTTGCTCTGGCAGATGAGCCACTTACGGACCTGACACGCGAAGAAATCGAGATCATCGTTCGCGATTATCTTGTCGAGCATCCTGAGGTCGTGATCGAGGCACTGCGGGCTTACGAACGTCAGGTCGCAGAGCAGGAGGCCGCCGAGGCAGCCCGTGCGATGTCGGAACTCTCTGATGAAATCTACAACGATCCGGATACACCCTTCGGCGGTAATCCTGACGGCGAGATCGTGATTGTCGAATTCTTCGATTACCGTTGCGGTTACTGCCGCCGGAGCGCTGCCGACCTTTTCGCCGTGCGCGATGACGCTGATGACGTGAAGGTCATCTACAAGGAATTCCCTATTCTGGGCGATGCCTCGACGCTTGCAGCGCGTGCGACGCTGGCCTCGCGTAATCAGGGCCTCTATGAGCCCTTCCACGAGGCCCTCATGGAAACCGATATCGGCTTCAGTGAGAGCGAGATCATGGCCGTCGCCGAAACGGTCGGGCTCGATACGGACCAGTTGGCCCGTGACATGGACGACCCCGAAATCACGGCCTATCTGGCGCGCACCTATGATCTGGCGCTCGCATTGGGTGTCACCGGAACGCCGGCCTTCATCGTTGACGGACGCCTGTACCCCGGCGCACTCAGCCGTTCGGACCTGGAACAACTGATTGAAGCCGGCAGAAGCTGACCGTGGCCTGAGAGACCTGTCTCGCCTTTGTCGCTGCTTCGGTGATCAGGCTACCGTTCCCGGGACCCACGATCCTGCTGGTCATCGCCCATGTCGTTGCGCGAGGGCAGACGCGCGACCCTGGCGATCATCGTGGGTGTCACAGCCGCCCTGCAGCGCGTTTAGGGCAACATCGCTTCCAGCGTTTCGATCACGTCGGCTTCGGCAGCGGGTTTGTCCCACCGGATGCGGGAAATGCGTGGGAAACGCATGGCGACACCGGACTTGTGGCGTGGCGAGCGTTGCAGGCCTTCGAAGGCGACTTCCAGCACCAGTTCCTGCTTGACGGCGCGGACGGGACCGAACCGTTCGGTGCTGTTGTTGCGCACCCATTTGTCCAGTTGCTGGAGTTCTTCATCGGTGAAGCCGAAATAGGCCTTTCCGACAGGGACGATGTCACCGTTGCGCCAGACACCAAAGGTGAAGTCGGAATAGAACGAGCTGCGTTTCCCGTGACCACGCTGGGCATACATCAGGACCGCATCGATCAGATGCGGATCGCGCTTCCATTTGAACCACGGCCCTTTGGGCCTTCCGGGGAGATAGGCGCTGTCACCGCGCTTGAGCATCAGACCTTCGACACCGGTTGTCAGAATGCTGCTGCGAAGTGCCGACAGGTCGCCCCAGGATTTGAACGGCACAAGCTCCGAAAGGTCCATCCGTGCCGGAGCCTGCTCCTGGTAACATGATTCCAGTTCTGACCGGCGTTGATCGAAGGGCAGGGTGCGCAGGTCGCGGCCGGCGCGGATAAGAATGTCGTACAGCCGGACGTGGACCGGGTGGCTTGCCATCATCGTGGCCGAAACGGTCTTGCGGTTGAGGCGTTTCTGCAGGTCGGCGAAGGGGGCAACCACACCATCGCGCATGACCAGAAGTTCACCGTCCAGGGTTGCGTCGAGTTCGAGGCTCTCAATCAGGTCTGGGAAGGCCGCGCCGATTTCGTCACCGGTCCGGGTGTAGAGGCGCAGTTTTCCGGACTCGCCCACAATCTGGATACGAATACCGTCCCATTTCCACTCGGCCCGGAAGTCGCTGGGGTCAAACGTCTCCAGATCCGCCTCATCCAGCGGATGCGCCAGCATAACCGGGCGGAACGCGGCCGAATGCGAGGGGTCCGGGCGGGGACCCTTGCCATCGAGCCATGCCAGAAGGTCTTCATAAGGCGCTTCGACCGCGTGCCAAACCTCCTCGATTTCATCGGGCGTAATTCCAGCATGTTGGGCGAGGGCTGTTTTTGCCAGACGTGCGGAAACACCAATACGCAAGGCACCGGTGATCAGTTTGATGGTGGCCCAGCGTTCGGTTGCGGTCATGGCGTCGAACCAGGAAGAGAGAATGCCCGGCAGTTCGCTCTTGCCTGCCTGTTCCACGGTTTCGATCAGTTCGGAGACGGACGGAATGCGGTTGGCGCCGGGCTGCTCGGGCCAGATCAGCGCGACGGTTTCTGCGAGATCACCGACATAGTCGTAGGAGAGTTTGAACAGGGTTTCGTCCACCCGTTCCATGACCAGGCCGCGTACCAGGCCCGGTTTGGCCTGGCGTAGGGAAAGGTCACCGGTGAGCGCGGACAGGGCCCAGCCACGATCTTGATCGGGCGTGGTCTCCAGATAGCGCCGCAGCAGGGCGATCTTGCCGTTGCGTCCATGCTGGAACGAGAGTGCATCGAGGAGTTGTGCGAACGCCTTCATTCGGCCTCCTCGTCATAGCCAACCAGGCTGAGGGCGCGTGCATCGAACCCGCGCAGTTTCGCGGCATGGATCAGGGCTTCTTCGGCACCGTGTGTGACCCAGACATGCGGTGCTGCAACCTCGTCGAGCGTGCGGTTGAGTTCATCCCAATCGGCATGATCGGAGATGACGAGCGGAACTTCGACACCGCGCTGTCTGGCACGCGCCCGAACGCCCATCCATCCCGATGCAAAGCAGGTCACGGGATCGGGCAGACGCCGTGACCAGCGGTCGTTCAGCGTGGAGGGTGGGGCAACGACGATTTCGCCAGCCATGTCGGCCTTCGGTGTCTCCATGACGGGGCGCAGATCACCCAGATCAATGCCGAAGCGCCGATAGGTCGCGTTGATGGCTTCGAGTGCGCCATGGATGAAGATCGGCCGGTCATGCCCGGCCTCACGCAGCAGGCAGATGATGCGCTGCGCCTTGCCCAGGGAATAGGCACCGACCAGCAGGGCGCGGTCCGGGAAGGTCTCCCTGACGGTCAGCAGGCGCTGCATCTCTGTGGTGTCATCGGGGTGGCGAAACACGGGCAGGGCAAACGTGGCCTCGGTGATGAAGAGATCACAGGTCACGGGTTCGAACGGCGCGCAGGTCGGGTCCCGCCGACGTTTGTAGTCGCCGGAGACGACAATCCGCTCACCACGGTGCTCCAACACGACCTGGGCGCTGCCCAGAACATGGCCTGCAGGACGAAGGGTCACCTTGACTTCACCCAAGTTCGTGGACTGCCCGTACCGGGTTTCTTCCAGAATTGCTCCGGCGCGTTCGCCATAACGATCCACCATGATGGCGATGGTTTCAGGCGTTGCCAGAACACTGTGATTCCCGGGGCGGGCGTGGTCAGCGTGGCCATGGGTGATGACGGCGCGATCCACGGTGCGCGTGGGATCGACCCAGAAGTCCCCGGGTTCGCAATAGAGACCGCCGCGCAGCGGTTTGAGCCAGTCGGGGGCTTTGGTCATCTTTGTTCCATCAGCGGCGTCTTTGTGTGTTCCCGTTTTGTCACCTGTCGCTATGATGCCGTCATGTCATCGCTTGCTGCAAGGAACGATCACCTTCCTGCGCTGCTGCCGCCGGTCTTTTCCGACTGGTTTGCAGGGCGGGGTTGGTCCGTGCGGCCCCATCAGATGGCGGTGGTCGAGGCTGTGGAACAGGGCAACTCCTGCCTGGTGATTGCACCAACCGGCGGCGGCAAGACGCTGGCGGGTTTCCTGCCCAGCCTGATTGATCTTGCAGAGCAGGGCGGGGGGAATGGCCTCCATACCCTCTATGTCTCACCACTGAAGGCGCTCACGATCGACATCAAGCGCAATCTCGAGACTCCAGTCGAGGAGATGAAGCTCAAGTTGCGGCTGGAGGCGCGCACCGGTGATACACCTGCTTCACGGCGTCAGAGGCAGCGACGTGATCCGCCCGATATCCTTCTGACGACACCGGAATCCCTGGCGCTGCTGCTCTCCTATCCCGATGCATCACGCATCTTTGGCAATCTTAAATTCGTCGTTGCCGATGAGCTGCATGCCCTGGCGGGCACCAAGCGGGGTGATCAGCTTGTTCTTGGTCTGTCGCGCCTGAGCAGGCTCGCACCGAACCATCAGCGTATTGGCTTATCTGCCACCGTCGCCGAGCCCGACAAGCTGGAGGGTTATCTGGGCAGGAATGGAAGCGTGACGCGCGTGATCGGCCGCGGCGGCGTCAAACCAGATATTCGCATTCTTGTTTCGGGTGAACGCGTGCCGTGGTCCGGTCATACCGCCAAGCATAGCTTTGGTGAGCTCTATGAGACGATCCGGACCGTCGATACCGCGCTTGTCTTCGTGAACACACGCAGTCAGGCAGAACTGGTGTTTCAGGAACTCTGGCGGCTCAACGATGACGGGATGGCGATCGCGCTCCATCATGGTTCGCTCAGTGTCGAGAACCGGCGCAAGGTCGAGGCCGCCATGGCAAAGGGCGGGCTGCGTGCCGTCGTCTGCACGTCCACGCTGGATCTTGGTGTCGATTGGGGTTCGGTCGATCTTGTGATCCAGATCGGTGCGCCCAAGGGAATCTCGCGCATGCTGCAGCGCATCGGACGCTCGAACCATCGCATGGATGAACCTAGCCGCGCGCTGTTGGTGCCGGCAAATCGCTTCGAACTCTTGGAATGCCGTGCGGCCCTGGAGGCGATCGGCGAGGGTATCCTTGACGGTGCGCCGCGCGAGCAGGGTGGGCTCGACGTTCTGGCGCAACACATCCTGGGCATGGCGGCGTCCGGCCCGTTTGATCCCGCCGAACTCTACGAGGAAGTCATTACGGTTCCGCCCTACGGCGATATGACGCGAGAGCTCTTCGACCGGGTCGTGGAGTATGTTGCAACAGGCGGTTATTCCCTGCGTGCTTATGACAAGTTCAAGCGCCTTTACCCCACTGATGACGGACGTCTGCGCATTGCCAACGAGCGCATCGCACAGCAGTTCCGCATGAACATCGGCACGATTGTCGAGGACGCCAAGCTGAAGGTTCGGCGCAAACGCGGAAGGGTTATCGGGGAGATCGAGGAGTACTTCATCCTGGGCCTGGAGAAGGGCGACACCTTTCTGTTTGCCGGACAGGTGTGGACCCTGGATTCGATCCGGGACATGGAGGTCCTTGTCACCCAGTCGAAGTCGGACACGCCGCAGATCCCGATCTATGGCGGCGGCAAGTTTCCGCCGACCACGAATCTTGCCGACATCCTGCGCAAGATTCTGGCTGAGCCTGAACGGCGAAAACGCCTTCCCATAGACGTGCAGGATTGGCTGCGCATGCAGGAATACCGTTCTGTCCTGCCAAGACAGGGCGAACTTCTGGTCGAGACCTTTCCCCGGGGCGGCAAGTTCTACATGGTCTGCTATCCCTTCGAGGGACGTCCCGCCCACCAGACCCTGGGCATGCTGCTGACCCGGCGCATGGAGCGGCAGGGACTGGGGCCGATGGGGTTCATGTGCAACGACTATGCCCTGGCGATCTGGAGCCTGCGTCCGGTTGAGGACCCGGCACCGCTGCTGGATGAAGACATGCTGGGCGACGATCTTGAGGAATGGATGGCCGATTCAAGCCTGCTGAAACGCACCTTCCGGAATGTCGGTGTCGTGGCCGGCCTGATCGAGCGTAAGCATCCAGGCAAGGAGAAGTCGGGACGCCAGGTGACCTTCAGTTCGGACCTGCTCTACGACGTGCTGCGCCGTTACGAGCCCGATCACGTGTTGCTGCAGGCAACCTGGCGCGAGGCTTCGGGCGGGCTTTTGGATGTGCGGCGTCTGGGCGACATGCTACGCCGGGTGAAGGGCTGCATCGTCCTCCAGAAGCTGGATCGCGTTTCCCCACTTTCGGTGCCGATCATGCTGGAAATCAGCAAGCTGATCGTGGGCGGCGATGCAGCAGACGACCTGTTGGATGAGGCAGAAACTGACCTCGTTGCCGAAGCCGAGCGGATGTTGTGATGCTGGTCAACGGTGCGCGCTTGCAGCCCGATGTCTCCGGCGGATTGTTCTGGCCTGAGCGCAGTGTCTTTGTCGCGGCCGACCTGCATTTCGAAAAGGGCAGCGCCTATGCACGACACGGTTCGCTGCTGCCGCCTTATGACAGCCAGGCAACCCTTGAAACACTCGAGAACGCACTTGCTCGCCTCAAGCCGCAAACGGTGATCTGTTTGGGTGACAGCTTTCACGATGCCGGTGCCGGGCAACGCATGACCCAAGAGATCCGGGATCGGCTGAGGGCGTTGTGCTCAGCACACCAATGGTTCTGGATTGCAGGGAATCATGATCCCGACCCGCCGGCGGATCTTGGTGGAACCTGTGTTGAATCCCTGGCGATCGGGCACCTCGCGTTTCGACATGAACCGTTTCCGGGCCCTGCGACCGGTGAGGTCTGCGGTCATCTCCATCCCTGTGCGTCGGTGGCTGTGAAGGGACGGTCGCTGCGGCGGCGCTGTTTCGCCAGCGATGGCGCCCGTCTGGTGATGCCGTCGTTCGGCGCCTACACCGGAGGACTCGATGTCTTTGAAGACGCCATCGCAGGCCTGTTCCCCGGAGGCTTCGATGTCTGGATGGTCGGGCGTGATCGCGTGCGCGAGATCAAGGGTTCAAGGCTTTCCGTGCCCGCACGGCTTGCACGCGATGATGCGCCGGGCAAGATGGCTGCCTCAGCAGGGAAGGAACGGTGATGAGTGATTACGGAAGACTCTTCGATCTCACGGGGCAGGTGGCCATCGTCACGGGGTCGAGCCGCGGTATCGGGCGCGCCATGGCAGAAGCTCTGGCGGCTCAGGGCGCGGGGGTTGTCGTGACCAGCCGCCGACAGGAAGGATGCGAGGAAGTCGCCGCGGCGATCAAATCGGCAGGCGGAGAAGCCATTGTCATCCCGTGCAATGTCAGCCACGAGGATCAACTCGCCAACCTGGTCGATCAGACCATGGCAGTCTGGGGCCGGATCGATACCCTGATCTGCAATGCCGCTGCCAATCCGCATTACGGTCCGTTTCTCGAGATTCCCGACGAGATGTACGACAAGACCATGCTGGTCAATGTGCGCAACGTCATGAAGCTCTGCCGCATGGCCATTCCGGCCATGAAGGAGCAGGGCGGCGGGTCGATCATCATCACGTCTTCTACGGGTGCGCTGGCGGGCAGCGACTATCTGGGCACCTATTGCCTGACCAAGGCGGCCGATGTGCAGATGGTTAAGAACCTTGCCGTCGCCCATGGCCGTGACGGCATCACGGCCAACGCCATTCTGCCGGGGCTGGTGAAGACCCATTTTGCCAAGGCGTTGTGGGAGGACCCCGAGGCGCTGGCGGAAGCTGAACGCGCGACCGCGCTGGGCCGCATCGGTGAGCCCGTCGATCTTGCCGGGATGGCGGTTTATCTGGCCTCACGAGCCGGGCGCTGGACAACGGGCCAGAGTTTCGTGATCGATGGCGGTTGGGCCGTCAGCGGCGAGTAATCAAGGGGAGAGACTATGACAACCAAGAGCGATCCAGACACCTGGTGGATGTCGACCGGCGAGTATGCGGCCAGGCTGAAAGGGCTGACGGTCAACCTGATGTATCAGGATGTGATGGCCGCCGTGCCGTTCCATACCGAAGTCCTGGGTGCGACAGCGGAATTCATCTGTGAAGATTTCGCCTCGTTCGCATTCGACGGGTTCACCTGGATGCTCCATGCCGATCACACCTATGGCGGCCACCCGTTGCATCGCATGTTGAAAGCCGACCTTGACCGGGGTGTGGGGGCAGAGTTGCGCCTGCATGGACGTGACCCCGATGCCGCCTGCGAGGCCGCGCAACGTCTGGGCTGCAGGATTCTCGAGCCCGCAACGTCCAAGGGACATGGAACGCGTGAGGCCTTCATCCTTGATACCGAAGGATACCTTTGGGTTCCCGATGTCCTGATCTGATGGACAGGGCAGGTTTGACGACCTAAGAACCTGTTAACAATTCAGACAGGAGTGAGCTCATGGCCGTGGCTGCGGAACAACGCAAAACCGTTGATGATCTGATTGCCGAAGGTGCTCCAATCAAACCCAAAGCGACCTTCCGGTCGTTCGAGGAAAGCACGGTCGAGGACTGGGCTGCCATGCAGGTCCACAACGACGACACGCGTTGCCATGTTCTTGAGCTGTGTCTTGAGCATCTGGAAAAGCTCAAGCACCCCCAGCCGGCTTCACCAGTGACGCGCTACGAACACAGCCTGCAGACCGCGACGCGGGCCTGGCGAGACGGGCGCGATGGCGATGACGACATCATCGCGGCCGCATTGCTGCATGATATCGGGGACTTCTTTTCACCCCACAACCATGCCGAATTCTGCGCGGCGATCATGAAGCCCTACGTCCGGCCTGAAGTGTACTGGATCGTGAAGCACCACGAGATGTTTCAGGGTTACCATTTCTTCCATCACTTCGGCGGCAACCGGAACGCACGCGACAAGGTGTGGGGGCACGAACATTTCGAGGCCTGCCGTCAGTTCTGCGATGACTATGACCAGACCGCGTTCGATCCCAACTACGACACGATGCCGCTGGAAGCCTTCATGCCGACCCTCCAGCGCGTCTTCGAGAAGCCCAAGCGCGAGGTCTATGACAAGGTCCAGGAGGACTAGGCAACGAAGTCCCAGCCTTTGGTGCTGACCATGGACTCGCGTGCGGCCAGCGCATCCCACCAGGTATGGAGCGTGGGGTAGGTGTTCCAGAGTTTCTGTGCTTCGGGTACGGCCAGGAAATAGGCCAGCATCGGTGCGAGGCTGAAATCGGCCAGGGTCGGTTGCTCGCCAACCATCCAGGTTGCGTCGCCGCGCAGTTCGACCAGGGCATCCAGGCATGTGGCAGACCGACTCAGGCTTTCGGCGATCTTGCCGTCATCGCGAGGCAGGCCTTCCCTTGGGTCCGAGATCGCGCCGGTGTAAACGCCCCAGACCATCGAGCGATAGACATAGGAATCCACCAGGGCCGTGATCTGGTTCATGCGTGCACGCTGTTTGGGTGATGACGGCGAAAGTGCAGGGCCGTCAAACGCTTCATCGATGTAACGCGTGATCGCAAGCGTCTCGTGGAGGCCGAAGCCATCGTGATCGAAGGCAGGAATCTTGCCGAACGGATGGCGTTTCAGATGCTCGGGATCCGGACCGCCATCGGCAAAGATGTCGACCGGAACGAGGTCATAGGCGACGCCCTTTTCGGCCAGAACAAGCCGGGCGAAGCGGACATAGACGCTGTAGGTCTCACCAAAGAGCGTAACCGTCATCGTATCTCCTTCAGGGCCGTGACGACCCGTTGCATGACGCCGTCCCAGTCGCCAGGGCGTTCCTGCCGGAAAAGGCGCGCACTGGGGTACCAGGGGGAGTCTTCGCGGCCAACCATCCAGCGCCAGTCGGCACTGTACGCCAGGAGAATCCAGACTGGCCTGCCCATGGCGCCGGCAAGATGGGCAACCGAGGTGTCACAGGTGATCACAAGGTCAAGCTGCTCGATCACGGCAGCAGTTTTCGAGAAATTCTCAAGATATCCGTTGAGGTCGGAAATCATGGCTGCAACGCCGCTGGCTTGCAGGTCTGCACTGCGCGGATCCTTCTGAAGACTGACGAGCGCGATCTTCGGGACGGCCAGAAGTTCGAGGAACATGGAGAAGGGCAGGAAGCGATTTGCATCATCGACATGTTTGGCGTTGCCGGCCCACACGATTCCGACCTTGAAGAGGTTTCCCAGGGGCTGAAGACGTGCTGCGGCGGCTTCGCGCTCCTCCTTTGACACCTGAATGTAGGGAATGTCGCTGTCCAGGTTTGTGCCGTCGTTCCCCAATGCGACAGGCAGGGACATGACAGGAATGAAGGCTGCAAATTCTCTTGGTACTGTGTTGCGGCGGATGACGGTGTCAACGCCTGGAACCTGCCGCAGGAGAGGCGCCAGGTCATCGTTTGCCTGTACCACAAGTTTGCCGTAACGCCGGCGGGCCTGTGATGCAAAGCGGATGAACTGGATCATATCGCCGACGCCCTGTTCGGCGCCGACCACCAGGGTTCCTTCGATGGGTTCACCGTTCCAGCGCTTCTGGGGGAAAGGGTCCGAAATCGAGTCCTTGTGCGCAAAACGCGCCTCATAGGCCGTCCAACCCTTCTTGAAGTCGCCCATGGCGAGGAGCGACAAGCCAAGGCTCAAGGAGGCTTCGGTGTGATCGGGATCGAGGTCGAGCGCACGGCGAAGGGGGGCTATGGCTTCGGACGGACGCATGCCCTTCATCAGGCTCAACCCCAAGCGAAAGTGGTTTCGAGCGTTGTCGGGCGCAAGCTTGCATGCCTGCTCGAACTGCCCGGCAGCTTCATCGAAGCGATTGAGATCGCGCAGCGCTATGCCGACATTGGCCACCTGAATCGCTGATTCGGGCCGTATTTCTGCAGCCTGGCGGAAGCTGGCAAGAGCCGCTTCCAATCGTTTCTGTTTGTGCAGAACCACGCCCAATTGCTGATGAATCAGGGCGTTGCGGGGAGAAAAACGCAATGCCGCATTCAATGCGTCGATGGCATCGTCGTAACGCTCTTCGCCAAAGGCTTGCAATCCCAGCTGGAAGGGCTCCCGCCAACGTGGTTCGCGCCGTGGCGCCATGGTCAGGCCTGTACGGCGTGTTCCGCCACGGTTTTCTTGAGTGCGGCAATCAGGTTCTCGAAGACGTCGTCCCAACGGCCAGGCTCGCTCTGACGGAACAGGCGCATGGAGGGATACCCGGGTGTGTATTCACGGCTGGTCAGCCAACGCCAGTCCGGAGCATAGGGGATCAGGGTCCAGACCGGTTTGCCCAGGGCACCTGCCAGATGCGCGACGGAACTGTCGCACATGATCACGAGATCAAGCTCCGACACGAATGCCGCAGTATCGGTGAAGTCCTTGATGGCCGGATCACGATTGGAGACGAGGGCACCACCCCCGCTCTCGGTCAGGTCAACGACGCGCTCGCC
>CALIUG010000183.1 GCA_938048755.1 uncultured Alphaproteobacteria bacterium | reverse complement strand
TCGATCCTCGGCCTCCCGCAGAAAGCCAATGATCTGCTCAGGCGTATATCTCTTCCGGCTCATCTCTTCCTCCTCCCGTGGAGTTCAGATTAGCCGGACTCGCTCATTCAGCATGGACCAGTTTTCGGGGGAGCAGGTCACGATCCAGTGTGATCATGCTCAGCCGGTCGTGCAGTTCCGAGCGCTGTTCAACGTGATCCAGCAGGCGGATCAGGACTGACTGGTCATAAAGATCATGTTCGAACCACAGAACGATACGTTCATAGCGATCCGCGCCGGCCAGTCCCGCTTCGGCAGCATCCAGTTTTGCGTGGGTGTCCAGGGTGTCCTCGCCCAACGTGCCCACCAGGTAATCCATCCGCGCCTTCCGGAAGACGTGGGGATCATCGCTCGCCGGCGTCGCGCCCCGGCAGACCGGATCGGCATATTCCAGGAAGTCGCCCCTGATGCCTGCCGCCCGCAATCCCTCGCGGATGTCGTTGCCGCAACGGATGTGCAGAAGGTCTGTCACGCCAGAAAGCCGCAGACCGCCCCGATCGCCATCAGCGTCGCACCGGTCATGATGATGCGCACCATGCTCATCTGGAAACCCGGGTCTGACAGATCAGCATTGTCACGCTGGTGTTTCGTGAACCCGCTGTTGAAGACATTGCCCAGGGACAGAATGCCGAATCCCACGATCAGGATGCCAAGGGTCAGGAAGACGACGGCTGCAATGCCCACGAACTCTACTCCTCAATTCGCAAGCAGGGGCATGCCCGGCGAGGCATGGACTTATGGGGACAGCACCCTGAACGCACACCTGTTGCATCACTGCGTGCGAGCATGGGTCAAAGCCGTCCTGATGTCACCGGACTTCGGTTGTCCGCCATCGACTTCTAGCGAACGATGATCAAAGGCTCGGGCAGGGTGGAACCACCGCGTTCGGGAACACCTGCGGTCTGTGCGTCGTTCTGGACCGACACTGGAAGCTGGCTCGGCGCAGCACCGACATCGAAACCACCGATGATCGCGCCGAACTGCCCCAGGGCGTCGGGATTGTTACGGCGGTACGACGCGTTCACACGATCAAGGGCGAAGGTCGTGAAAGCCTCCACCTGGTCGACGTCGGCTCCTTGCTCGATCACGGTGGCAATAGCGAACGCCAGCATCGGAGTACCCTTTGCGTTCCCGCTGAAGAGCGGATGATTCTCGATCATCGTCCGGTACCGTTTGATGGGAACGGCCATGGACGAATCGATTTCGCCGTTCTCGAGCTTCTCCTGAAGGTCGTTGAAGGTCTCATCGATGTAGCGCTGCATATCGGCCTCGTTGTCGAGGTCGACATTCTCTGCCTCGCCTTCCCTGAACGCGGGAGCGATTTCGGTGGCGAAATAGTAGCTCGGATCAAAATCTCCGCCGGGAACGATCGGTGGCACGGTCAGTCGGTTGTGCCTGTCCGACTCCTCTTGCTGGTATCGTCTTTCGGCCAGATCCCATTGTTCATCTTCGGGCATCCCCGCGCGTTCTTCCTCCGACAGGTACCGCTCCACCAGTGTCGGCTGTTGTTCTCCTTGCGTCCCCCCGGATGTGTCGTCCTGCAGAACCGATGTCGGCGGTGCCGGTTGTGGAGGCCATCGGATCTGGTCGAGAACGCTCTCGCGAGGGCTTCCATCGCCAGGGCTTCCGGTTTGGTCGCCGAAGAGCTGAGTCAGGATGCTCTCACGGTTTGCGGGGGGCTCGACCCCGGCTTCATCAGCGAGATCGTTGATGAACCCGTTCATGGCATTGTCGTCTGGTGGATTGTCGGCAAGGTTCTGGAATGCCCGCAGCGCGTCTTCCTCCTGTGCGGATGTCAGGCCGCTCTGGGGATCGTTCAGAATACTCTCGAACTGGGTGTAGGCGATTGCCGTGGTCGGACCCGATGATGGGGCGCTGCCGTCGAGCGAGAATATGTCTGGCAGCAACACACGCTGGGCTTCGTCGATGTTTCCATCCGCCGCGCGTGGGTTGCCCGGCACGGTGTTGCCCACCTGGCAGGACGGTGAGCCCGCTGGACAGCCCGAACCGTTGAACTGCTGGAAGTTGTCGCTGGAAAGCGCCGTCACACCCTGGAGAAGTATGGGGTCCTGCACAAAGCCTGCGAAGATCTCGATCGTGCTGACCGTGCCGTTCTGCTCATAGACCCAGTTCAGGCTGTTGGGCAGGGTGAAGAAACCCTGCAACTCACCGCCATCTGGCACGCTATGAATGCCGTCGGTCGGACAGACGATCGTACTGCCGTTGGGAAGATCATGGGCATTGGCGAAGAAATTGGTATAGGGGCAATCGGCGCGTGCGCCACCCATGTCGGACAACACCGCAGCCAGCCCCAGGACAATCGAGAACTGCAGAATGCGGCGGAGCCGTGTCGGGTCTGAAGGCATGGTCATTCCTCCCGGCAGCGTTTCAGAAGGTTGCAATCACGGCGACCTGCGTGACCATTCTGTTGTAATCGAAGGACGGAACGTTGGAATTGTTGGTGGTGGCCTGGAGCCGCCCGAACAGGCTGAAGTTCTCGGTAATCGGACGGCTCAGATTGAGCAGAAGCTGATGGGTGACATCATGGCGCCGCACGGCACCGGGTGGGATGGCGCGTGTGTCCAGATTGTCGAACTGGCTGTTGGCCAGTAAATAGACAAGACTTGCGGTGATCTCGGGCTCCAGCACCTTGGTGACACCAACAAAAAGCGACTGGGTCTGGTTGTCGAAGTTCGTTCCCTTTGTGTCACTGCGTGAATAGGCAAGGCCACCCGAAAGATCGGCATCGATGGTTTCCCAGGGATAGTAGAGCGTGACGCCCAGGGCGCGTGTCGGACCATCGCGTTCATCGGCCGGGGCCACCGTGCCGACGCGGTTGTACTGCGTATAGGTCAGCGACGCCCAGGGCTCGACTGTGGCGTCGAACCAGGCATCCCAGAACATTGCCGCCCGTAATTCGGCATAGCGGTTCGATTGATCGAAATCGTCCGTCGTGGTGCCAAGATAGGCCTGCAGCCTACCGACCTGATTGCGACTGATCCGCTGAAAGTAGTCGAGGTCGAGCGAAAACGATTCGTAGTCTGCCGCCGAGATGTCGTCGTAGCGGCGAATGAGGGCCGTTCCACCCAGGGTGAGCGTGCCCTGGCCCTCCTGGCGCCACAGGTCCACCGCGCCGCGCAGGGCCTGCTGAAGAAACATCCCTGAATCGTTGGTAATGCCCGAGGGGAGCGGCAGGGATTCATTGAGGGAAATCGCGTTGCTGTCATGGCCTGCGCTCGTCACGGCGATGATGCGCCAGTACTTGTCGTCTCCCGATTCGGGCGCGATCGCTTCCAGTTGGGCCGTGACGTACTGGCCAAGCGGTGAGGCCGGATCGTTGCTTGCAATCCGTTCCAGATAGCTTCGAGCGGTTTCTTCATCACCGGCAATGGCCGAGATTGCCGCTCTCTGGAAGGAAATCGAAGTGGTCAGTGACGGGTCGCGACGCAAGGCCTCGTCGAACCAGGCTTGCGCGGCTTCAAGGTCGCCCATCGCCAGCCAGGCCCGGCCGATGAATTCTGCAGATTTTCCCCGTCCCGGTGCCATGGCCTCATACTCGGCCAGAAGTTCCAGGGCGCGTGCATTCTCACCCAGGGAAAGCATGGCCCAGCCGGCCTCGAAAAGCATGTCTGCGCTGCTGTACCCCAGACGGCTGGCAAGTTCGAAGGCCTCTACCGCCTGGGCGGGATCGCCCGCCCGGTTGAAACCGACGCCGACATAGAAGGCGGCTTCGCCGTCGCCAGGATCGGCATCCAGAGCCTCCACGAACAGCGCGGTTGCTTCTTTGGCGTTGCCTTCTTCGAGCAGAACCAGACCTTCGTCGATCAATGCGTCGGAACGATCATCCGCCTGGCCACCGCTGTTCAACAGAACCACCGAAAGCAGGATGCACAGGAACTGGAGGCAACACCTTTTACCTGGAACTCGAATCATGCGCTCTATTCTCAAGTCTGTTGCAGAAACCGACCTGCGAAGGAGAAAACCAGAGCATGACTAAAGAGTCAAAGAAAGGGGAGGCAACTAACAACACATAGAGAATTGTACAAATATTTATACAATGCGCACGAGACTTATGGCCGATAGATCATGAAACCATCTTGGTCTGATTGCGAAGAGTCGACCAGTATCCTGCAACAAGGTTGCAATCACGCGACAGAACCAGACAGGGCAGCTGTTAACTCTTCTGGTACCCCTGGGATTCGCGATTTCGTCCTGGGACCGCACCTGACTCGCCACCACGCCGTACATGAGGTGAAGCCAGGACAGCGGCCGGGGCCCGATGCCTACTGCATGGCCTGAATCAGCGCGTCCAGGGTCTCGTTGGGTTGCTCGGACATCATCATGTGTCCGCAATCCTTCAAGACGATCATGCGCGCGTCAGGCAGGGCGGCCATCAGGTCCTTGGCACGTCTGGGCGGGGTCATCATGTCGCCGTCGCCCAGGATCAGGGTCGCGGGGCAGGTCACCTTGGCGGCGGCCTCCAGACCCGTCGTGTAGTCGTTGCACGCCTTCATGTCGTTGTGGAGCACACCGTCGCCGCCACGCTCGAGCAGGCGCAGGCCGCCACCGGTGCGCCAGATGCCAGGGGCCGTGTTGCCGCCGATCTGGGCGATCTTGCTGTGGCCCCAGATGTTGACCATGTCATAGGCAACCGGGCTGTTGGCCTCGGCATTGTCCAGCAGCGCATCGGCAACCTGCATGGGAACGGAAATGCCCAGCATGATCGCGCGCTCGACCCGCTCGGGGTAGCGCGCAGCAGCTTCCAGCACGGGCAGGGAGCCCATGGAGTGGCCCGCCAGGCTTGCTGTCTTAACGCCGGCCGCATCCATCAGGCGCATGGTCCAGTCGGCGATGTCGCCGATGCTGGGCAGCAGCGGGCCCCCGGAATTGCCGTGGCCCGGCAGGTCGACCGCCAGCACGCCATAACCGCGATGGGCGAAGTAGCGTGCATGGGCCGCCCAGACCGAACGGTTCATGGACGCGCCATGGATGAAGATGATGGTCGGCAGGGCGGGGTTGAAGTCCGCGCCGCCGGTTGCCGCAAAGACCGTGTGTCCGTCGACGTTGAGTTCCAGTGCCATGGGTCTAAGCCTTCATGGCGGCGCGCAGGCCGCGGTTGAGATCGTCCTTGAGGTCGGCCACGTCTTCCAGCCCGATGGACAGGCGGATCAGGCCTTCCGAAATGCCCGCTGCCTTCAGGGCTTCGGCTTCGACTTGCTGATGGGTCGTCGAGGCCGGATGGATGACCAGCGACTTGGCATCGCCGACATTGGCCAGATGCGAGAAAAGCTGAAGCGATTCGATAAAGGCAGCACCGGCCTTGCGTCCGCCCTTGACCTCGAAGCTGAAGATCGAACCCGCCCCCTTGGGCAGCAGGCGCTTGGCGATTTCATGATCGGGATGGTCGGGCAGTTCGGGATAACCCACGCTTTCGACTGCCTCGTGCTCTGCCAGGAACGCCACGATCTCGCGTGCATTGGCCATGTGCCGGTCCATGCGCAGGGGCAGGGTCTCGACACCCTGGAGCAGATGGAACGCGTTGGTCGGGCTCATGCAGGCGCCAAAATCGCGCAGTCCTTCGCCACGGGCGCGCATGATCATCGCGGCCGGGCCGAACTCCTCGGCGAAATCCAGGCCGTGGTAACCGTCATAAGGTTCCGTCAGGGTCGGGAACTTGCCGGACGCTTCCCAGTCAAAGGCGCCGCTGTCGATCAGCGCGCCGCCCACGGCAATGCCGTGGCCGCCCAGGAACTTGGTCACCGAATGCATGACGATATCGGCACCATGCTCGAACGGCTTGAAGAGGTAGGGCGTAGTAAAAGTGTTGTCGATCATCAGCGGCACACCGGCGTCATGCGCGATGTCGGCAATGGCTGGAATGTCCATGACCTCCAGGCCCGGATTGCCCAGGGTCTCGCCATAGACCAGCCGAGTCTCGGGCCGGATCGCCTTCCTGAAGGCGTCGGGATCTCGCGGATCGACCAGGGTCGTGGTGATGCCAAAGCGCGGCAGGGTGTACTGGAACATGTAGTTGGTGCCGCCATAGAGCGACCCCGACGAGACGATATGTCCGCCCTGGCCCATCAGCGTGACGATGCCCAGATGGATCGCGGCCATGCCGCTTGCCGTGCACACCGCGCCGACGCCGCCCTCGAGCCCGGCAAGGCGCTCCTCGAGCACCGCAACGGTCGGGTTGGAGATGCGCGTATAAAGGTGCCCCGGCCGCTCCAGATTGTAGAGCGCGGCGGCATAGTCGGAATCAGGAAAGACATAGGATGTCGTCTGATAGATCGGCACCGCCCGCGCACCCGTCGCAGGGTCAGGCTGCTGCCCGCCATGCAGGGTCAGTGTATCGAAACCGACATACTTTGGACCAGCCATCAACGCGTCTCCCCGAATGTTGGTCGGAACCTAATGCGGATCGCGGCTGGTTGGAACCATGACATGCCCTTCATCGGCAATCCGGCAGATGCACTTCTGCTTGGCCCCATGCCCGGCCTGCGCTAGGAAGCGGCGAACGAATTCGGGGAAAAGACCATGACGCGTGAAATCAACTCGGTGGCGGTGATCGGTGGCGGCACCATGGGCGCGGGCATCGCAGGCAAGTGCGCCGATGCCGGCTGCAAGGTGCTGCTGCTCGAGATCAGCGAGGAAGCCGCCGCCAAGGCGATGGAACGCATCACCGGCGGGCGCTCGCCTGCCATCGACAATCCCGAGAGCGCCAGGCTGATCGAAACCGGCACCTTCGCGGAACTCGATCGTATCGCCGGCTACGACTGGATCTGCGAAGCCGTGATCGAGGATCTGGCGACCAAACGTGACCTCTTTGAAAAGCTGGAGGCCGCACGCGGCCCCGGCTCGGTGATCTCGACCAACACCTCGGGCATTCCCCTGCGCTCGATCGTCGAAGGCATGCCCGAAAGCCTGCGCCGCGATGTCGTCGTCACCCATTTCTTCAATCCCGTGAAGGTCATGAAGCTGCTGGAGGTCGTGCCGGGCGAAGACACCACCCCCGATGTCGTAGCCGCCATGGCCGCCTTTGGTGCGGACAAGCTGGGCAAGGGCGTCGTCCACGCCAAGGATACGGTCAACTTCATCGGCAACCGCATCGGCTGTTTCTGGATGCTTTCGGGCCTGCACAAGGCGCGCAAGGCACGGCTGGAGAGCGGCCTTTCCATGGAAACCATCGATGCCGCCATGTCGGGCCCCGTCGGCCTGCCGCCCACGGGCCTCTATGGCCTGATCGATCTCATCGGCCTCGATATCATGGACTTCGTGGGCAAGAACCTCGCCATCAATCTGCCCGATGGCGATACCGGTCACGCCTTCACGGCCTTTCCGTCCGAAGAACAGGCCATGCTCGAGCGCGGTCAGCTCGGCCGCAAGACCGGTGGTGGCTTCTACAAGGTCACCAAGACCGAAGACGGCGGCAAGCTGAAGGAGACCTTTGATCTCGACGCCGGAGACTGGCGCCTGACCGGCGCGCCTGAACTGACCGATGCGCACGGTACGCTTTCGGGCCTGATGCTGGCCGAAGACGCCGTGGGTGCCTTTGCCCGTGATCTCATGGGCGGCACGCTGCTTTATGCCGCCGATCTTGTGCCCCAGATTGCCGATGACGTCGTCAACATCGACCGCGCCATGCGTTGGGGCTTTGCCTGGGCGCAGGGGCCGTTCCAGATGATGGATGAGCTGGGCCTTGCCATGATCATCGCGCGCCTGGAATCCATGGGTGAGGCGCTGCCGGCCATGCTGCAGGTCGCCAGGGATGCCGGTGCGGACTCTTTCTACCGCAACGAAGGCACCGAGTTCCTGGGCCGCGATGGCGCCTGGCACACGGTGCCTGCGGGATAATCCGGAATCAGGGTTCCAGGGTCGCCAGCGCCAGGCCCAGCGCGCCGTTGCTGTCACGCATCAACGTGACCTCGGCCTCTTCAAGAATGCACACACCGTCTGCGGGCAGGCATGCACCAAAGGTGATGCCAAGGGCCGTGGGCATGTCGACGCTGCTACCGTCAAAGGCCAGGGTCTGCAGCACGGCGCCGTCAAAGTAATCGCCCTCGACGACCAGAAGGCTCGGCAGATCATCCTGCCAGGTGCCGTAATCATCCAGGGCTCGCATGCCGATTCCCAGCTGGCCGTTCAGCTTCACGTCCATGGTCGGCATGATCGTGATCACCAGCCGGTCGTTTGAGGCAAGATGCGCCTGAACATCCACGCCGGTCGATGTGATGGCCGAGGCCAGGGTATCGGCATGAGCATCGCTCTTGTCGATCAGCACCAGGGCAAGGGCAAACAGCAGGATCGCGTAACGTTTCATGACATCCCGGACGTGTTGGAACCGCAGGGTCCTCACATAAGGTGACCACGGTGTGGCCGCCAAGTCACGTTCGTTTGAGCAGCTTGTAACGTCGCCCTTTACCGAAACGGTAAGTCCACAGCCTTGCCATGGTGGCAAGTTGCCGAAGCTGTGACCGCGGTTTGACAGCGCCGCCCTCCCTCACGGGCTTATTCTCTAGAACACGATGGGGCTCTGGCCCCTTTTCAGAAAGCGCCCGGCTCCAACACCCGGGTGTTCAGGGGCGGTCGATCCCCGTCCACACCAGTCCCCTCGATCGCCGCCCTGCCATAACGCGGCGCTGGTTCCTGCCAGCGTCGCGTTACGCGTTCCAGGCACGCCTGATCTGGACAAATCCCCGGACATGCACGACATAGACCCCTGAACCACATTTCCTGGCACATGACCATGGCGACGCTCGAAAGCGAAGTCGCGCGCAGGCGCACCTTCGCCATCATTTCTCACCCGGATGCGGGCAAGACGACGCTGACCGAAAAGTTGCTGCTGTTCGGCGGCGCCATTCAGCTTGCCGGTGCGGTCAAGGCGCGCGGTGAACGCCGCCGCGCCCGCTCGGACTGGATGAAGGTGGAGCAGGAACGCGGCATCTCAGTGACGGCTTCTGTCATGAGTTACGCCTATGACGGCTGCGCCTTCAATCTGCTCGACACGCCGGGTCATGAGGATTTCAGCGAAGACACCTATCGTGTGCTCACCGCCGTTGATTCCGCCGTCATGGTGATCGACGCAGCCAAGGGTATCGAAACCCAGACCCGCAAGCTCTTCGAGGTCTGCCGCCTGCGCGACATGCCCATCGTCACCTTCGTCAACAAGATGGACCGCGAGGCGCGCGATCCCTTTGAGCTGATCGACGAGGTTGAACAGACCCTCCAGATCGAGGTCACCCCGGCTAGCTGGCCCATCGGCATGGGCCGCGATTTCCTGGGCTGCTACGATCTCATCAACGATCGTCTGGTGCTGATGGCGCGCGGCAAGGGTGACAAGGTCGATGAAGGCATTGCCTGTCAGGGCCTCGACGACCCCAAGCTTGACGAACTCCTGCCCGAACATGCCGTTGCCCAGCTGCGCGAGCAGGTCGAGATGGCGCGCGGTCTGCTGCCGGAATTCGATCGCGAGGCCTATCTCGCAGGCAACCTGACACCGATGTATTTCGGCAGCGCGCTCAACAACTTCGGCGTGCGCGAAATTCTAGACGGCCTGGCATCCTATGCCCCGACACCGCGGCCCCAGCCCACCGTGCAGCGCCCGATCTCGCCTTTCGAGGACAAGGTCACCGGCTTCGTGTTCAAGATCCAGGCCAACATGGATCCCAAGCACCGCGACCGCATCGCCTTCGTGCGCATGGCCTCGGGCCATTTCAAGCGCGGCATGAAGTTGAAACACCTGCGCACGGGCAAACAGCTCAACGTGCACAATCCGCTCATCTTCCTCGCCCAGGATCGTGAGGTCGCAGAGGAAGCCTATGCCGGTGACATCGTCGGCATCCCCAACTACGGCAACCTCCACATCGGCGATGCGCTGACCGAAGGCGAGGATCTCGACTTCACCGGTATTCCAAGCTTCGCGCCCGAACACCTCCAGCGCGTCCGTGCCATCGATCCCCTGAAGGCCAAACATCTCGGCCGTGCCCTGCAGCAGCTAGCAGAGGAGGGCGCCGCCCGCGTCTTCAAGCCGGTCATGGATGCCGACTGGGTCGTGGGCGTTATGGGTCCGCTGCAGTTCGATGTGCTCGCCGATCGCATCCGCACCGAGTATGAAGTGCCTGTGCGGTTCGAGGCCGCGAACCTCCACACCGCCCGCTGGCTCAGCGGCGCGCCACACCAGGTCATCAAGGACTTTGCCGATTCCAACCGTGCCGCCATGGCCGAAGACCATGCCGGCGAGCCGGTGTTCCTGGCCCGCAACGCCTGGCATCTCGACAAGGCCCAGCAGGATGCGCCCGACATCGAGTTCCTGAAGGTGCGCGAACAGGTCAACACCGCGCCTTCGGCGGCGGCGTGATCCTCTACGGCCTGCGCGGCTACAACCACGGCGGGAACGATCTCATCAATGTCATGAGTCCCGAGGGCAAGAGCCTGGTTGAAGCCCGGCTGGACTTTGATCCCGGGGAGATCCGCACCGAATTCTATCCCGAGGCCATGCCGCAGTATCAGGAGTTGGCCGCTGGCGCCCTTGAGCGTTTCATCGCCCGTCACGGCATCATCATGTTGGAGTTCAAGGCGTGGACCGCCATGAAGACCGAACTGGGTGATGCGGTCTATCGCTGAGCCAGAAGCCCGGTAGAATCACGGCGACCTCGCTCCGGAGCCACCATGACCGACCTTCCCCATTCCGATCCCGAACATCTGGGCCTCTCGCCCGAACGTCTTGGGCGCATCCGCCCCTGGATGGAGCGCTACGTTGCCTCCGGCAAACTGCCCTGGGCCATGACAGCGGTCATTCGTCACGGCCAGATCGCCTATTGGGATCAGGTCGGTCAGGCCGATGTCGAAGCCGGACGCGAGATTGAGCCTGATGCCATCTGCCGCATCTATTCCATGTCCAAGCCGATCACCGCCGTGGCGGCGCTCCAGCTTTACGAACACGGCCTCTTCCAGCTCGACGATCCCGTCGCCGACTACATTCCGGCCTTTGCCGACATGCAGGTTCTGGTGGGCGAGGGGCCGGAGGGTCTGGTGACCGAACCGGCCAACCGCCCCGTCACGATCCATGATCTTTTCACCCATACCTCGGGCCTCACCTACGGCTTCTCGGGCGGGGAGGCGCTGGCCAGGCTCTATGCCGAACAGGGCCTCGATTTCGATACCCATGACGGCACGCTGGCCGAGGTCTGCAAGCGTCTGGGGCAGGCGCCGCTCGATCATCACTCCGGTGCGCGCTGGACCTATGGTGTTTCCATCGACGTCCTGGGCCATCTGGTCGAGATCCTCTCCGGCAAGACCTTTGATCGCTACCTCAGGGATCACATCTTCGATCCGCTGGACATGCACGACACCTTCTTTGAAGTTCCCGCCGATCGTCTCGACCGCTTCGTCCCCTGCTATGACCAGACCGGGGACAACGGCATCGTGAAATCCGATGGCACAGGCGGCAGCCCCTTTGCCTCGGGCGTGACCTGTTTCTCGGGTGGCGGTGGCCTGCTCTCGACCATGAACGACTATCTGCGCTTTGCCGACATGCTGCGCGGTGGTGGCGAGCTCGATGGCGAACGTATTCTGGGGCGTCGCACGGTCGAATACATGGCGACCAACCACATGCCCGGCGATGGCGACCTCACCACCATGGGCCAGGAGGTCTTTTCGGAAACCAGCTATGCCGGCATCGGCTTTGGCTTGGGCGTTTCCGTCGTGATCGATCCTGCCGCCGCTCAGACCATGAGTTCGCCGGGAGAATTCGCCTGGGGCGGCATGGCCTCCACGGCATTCTGGATCGATCCGGCCGAAGACATGGCCGTCGTCTTCCTCACCCAGCTCATCCCCTCTGGCAGCTACCCTCTGCGCCGCGAACTTCGCGTTATCGTCAACCAAGCCCTGGTGGACTGACAGGCACAGGCTGAAAGGAACACCTGCCTTTCAGCCTGTTGATCCTGAATTCACTTGGACTTCTTGGTCGGGTTCAGAAACGAGGGGTTCCCGGACTTGGAATCCGACGTGGCAGAAACCTTGGGTTTTTCCTGCTTTGGTTTCTTGGCTTCCCTGTTGCCGCGTTTGTTGTTGCCTTTGGACATGGGACTTCCTCGGTTGGGCAGTGCTTCTCGGTCGTCAAACCGATCGAACAGCTACTGCAGGGTTGCGCCGGGCTGTGTTGCCCTGCGCTTGGTACGTGACGTATCGGGTTTGAAGCCTTCAATTCGGTTGGCTGCCGCGAAGTCCTCATGGGTATCGATCTCGACCCAGTTCAGGCCGGTGATGTCCATGGCGTGGAAGGCGACATCCCGGGCTATCAGACGCTCATAGGCTGCTTCGTAGTAATCCTGATGATTGGCGGTATCGGTCATCATCACGTCCAGCTCGGCAAACAGCTGTGACGCCGCGGCAGCGCCGATCTTCTCGATGCCGATCGATTCGCCCATGGCGGTTCCGGGGTCGATCGCTTTGCTGGCGCGCAACACGCGCAGTTCTCCATCGACCACCACCTTCACCTCTTCGGCGTCCAGCTTGATGTTCCGGTCAATACAGAGTGCGTTTTCTTCCTTGCCGGTAATCAGGCGGTGCAGGATTGCCGGGTCGAACACCACATCGGCGTCGAACTTGATGAACCCCGCACCTCCGGTGGCTGCCTGCGCGAGCATCAGGGAGTAACCTGTGTTCGTGTCCTGATATCGCTCGTTGACGATGAATGTGGCGTTGAGGGCGGGAAATCTGTTCCGTACGAAACGCCTGACCTGGTCATCGCGATAGCCCAGGACAAAGATAAACTCGGTCAGTCCGCATGCCTGGATGTTGCGGATCGTGCGTTCGAGGATCGGTGTCCCAGCCACCGGGAGCAGGCATTTGTGCCGGTCGTCAGTCAGTGGCCGGATGCGTGATCCCACACCGGCGGCAAGAATGACGACCCTGGTCGACGTTAACGATGAAGCAGGACTCATGGGCTGACCTTCGGGTGGCATTCCGCCTCAGCGGACTATTTTTGAATGGATGGTTCTGCGTTTGCGTGGATCCGGAGGCCGTGCTGCAACGCGCGGAGGAGTCCCAGGATCAACTGGCTGACGGCAAAGACCCAGAGCATGGGCATCAGGGCATCCAGTAGCAACGCGGCACCCAGCATGAAGATGAAAACGCCCTCGTCGAATTCGATGATCTTCCGCTGCTCCCTGAGCAGCCACCACAGGTTGGTGCGCAGGCCGAATCCAAGGCCGGCGGTAACCGGCTGAACCCGTGATGCGGCCAGCTTGGCCTGAAAGTCCGGGTCATCAGACATGCCGATCTCGACGGCCACATACTTGGCGTAACCACGCAGGCCGTAAAAGGCGACACCGATGAAGGCCAGTAGCAGGGGTTCTGCGTCCTGGGTCTGCAGATAGGCGGCGTAGCCAGCCGCACCGAACCACAGTGTGACCTGAACCTGGTCGGTCAGCCGGTCAGCGTAACTTCCCAGGGCCGAAGAGATCTTTCGGTAACGCGCCATCTGCCCGTCCATGCAATCGAGCACGTGGCTTAGATGGATGAGAAGCGCCGCAGCGACAAAGTATGCGGCACCTCCGATCACCATGCAGAGAGCGGCCAGAACGGCCACGAGAAAGGAAGCAAGCGTGATCCGGTTGGGCGTGATCCAGACGTATTCGACAGCGACATAATTGGCCGCGATGCCAAGCGGTGCGGTCACGAACGAGGACCACCATTCGTCACGCGGCGTCTTGGTCGCCCACAGTGCTTCGAGCTTGCCGGTCAAATCGCAACCGGCAGGGCAGCCTGGTCAAACATGCCAAACGGCTTGGCCGCCGATGTGGCTCCCCGAACAGGCACGGCCGGAACGTTCCGGTCTTCGCGCGATGCCAGCAGAACGTCCCGCAGCGTGATGAGGAAGAATGCGATGTCCCCGTCCGAGATTTCGCCGATGTTGCCGACCTGAAAGACCTTGTCTTTGAAGCAGCCTTTGCCTTCATAGATAATGATGCTGGAAGCCCGCAGTCTGCGCCGCAAATTGCTCACGTTGAGCGATTTGGGAACACAAACCGTTGTCAGGACGCAGCACATGTCCTTTTCGTCGATCAGAAACCGCAGGTTCAGATTGCGCATCCCGCAACGCAGTTTCTCCGCGCGCCGGCGGATTGCCGCGAATCGGTTCTCGACCCCTTCCTGCAGCACGTTGCTCAGCGCCTGCTCCAACGCGAAAAACAGGGGAATGGCAGGCGTGTTGGGTGTCTGTGAGCGGGACTTCAGGAATCCGTAGAAGGTTGCCAGGTTGAGGTAGGTCGTTTTGGCCTTGTGGTGTCTGAGCTTCTCGAACTGCTCCTTACGTCCGATCACAATCGACAGACCAGGATAGGCTCCGATCGCCTTGGAACTTGAACTCGAACAGAACGCGATGTTGCACTGCTCCATGTCGACACGCTCGGCACCGACGCTGCTGACACCGTCAACGATGAACAGGGCCTGATGCGCCTTGGCCAGGGCTCCGATTCCGATGAGGGGATTGAGCATACCCGAGCAGGTTTCGTGGTGGACCATGGCGATCACATCGATCTTGTGGGCGTCGAGATAGGCTTCAACACGGGCCAGGTCAAAGGCCTCACCCCAGGGCATCTCGATCAGATGGGTTCCGGCGTTGTGGATCAGCGATGTCTTGTGCAGCCGCTCACCGAACTCCCCGTTGGATAGGACCAGAATCTGGCCCCCACCGACCACCGAAGACAGCATGGCTTCGTTCGCTGCGGTGCCCGATCCGGTGATGACGACCGTCCGGTACCGGTTGCGTTTTTCGATCTGGAACAGGGAAAGCAGCTTGTCTTCTATGCTGCCCAATAGGTTGTCGAAATCGGCCTCACGGTGGCAGATATCCTCGCTCGAGATGGCCATGCGCAGATTTGCTGCGACATTCACCGGGCCGGGTGTGAAGAGAAGAAATTTATCCAAAACATGTGACCTCCCACAGGCGCCCGGCTTCGCGGCCTGCGCGTGTGTGTCTGTTGCGCACCCGTGACTGCTGCCGCTCACAGGGTGGAGCGGGGTAATCGCGAGCGTGTGTGTCGGTGCGGAGGGCAACGCGCGATGTGCGCTGCCGGGAACGAGTTCGGTATCGATTTATCGATTGCAGAAACAACAGGATAGACAACGGTGGACTGAGGCGTCCGCCGGTTTTTGGCGAATGTGTCCTCAGTCAAAAACGACTGGTGCGGTAGGGAAAATGTCCCCGGTAGATACGACGGAAATGTCGTCAGAAAGCATGCCAGTACTCTGGCATCCACAAACGCTGGATCAACTTTGTTCGAACGCGCCGACCCTACGGTAAGAACTTCGCCCATGCCTGGGTTGGGGTCTCTTTGTGTCGGCTGAACTTGGATCGCCGGTGACTACATTCTTCGGCAATTGCGATGATGGACTCCTATAGAGCCGGTACCGAACAAGCAAGGTAATTGTCCTGGTCGTGCCCGAGGTGCCTGTCTCCGGACACATCCGCCAGGGGTGTGAAGGTCTTCCTGCCTCCATGGCGTGCCCTCCCGGCTCAAGGTCGGGATGGCACGATACCCGAAATTATGTCCGTTGCGCGTACGTGTTCCAGCCAAGCCACAGCCGTCACTCCGCCAGCGGCAGGTCGCGCGGTTTGATCAGTTCGGCCCGTGCCTCGGCGACAATCCAGTCGCGGAACGCGATGGCTGCGGCCGACAGGTCCCGGCGTTTGCGCCAGGTCAGATACTGCGCCTCGCGCGGCTTCTGGATGCTGCCGGTCACACGCACCAGATCACCCCGGTCCAGTTCCCGCTTGATCAGATGGGCCCAGCCCAGGGCAATGCCCTGGCCGTCGACCGCAGCCTGGATCATGTTGGGATAGGCGTTGAAGCTCAGCGCACCGGCATCGCGCCGCTGGGGCGTGATGCCATGGTTGGCGAACCAGGTGCGCCACGGCATCCAGCTGGGGTCGATATCGTCGAGATAGAGCAGGGTCTCGTTCAGAAAATCGGCGGGCGAAGACGGCCTGTTCCGGCCTTCGAAGTAAGCAGGGCTTGCAACAGGCACAACCAGATCGTCGAACAGCTTGATCGCTTCCAGCCCGGGCCAGCGCCCGTTGCCGAAGCGCACCGAAAGGTCGACCTCGCTATGCAGCGGATCGGTGTAGGGGTCGGCAGCGAGCAGGCGCAGGGCGATTCCCGGTTGTGCGCGCCGGAAACCGGCGACACGCGGCATCAGCCACAGCGAGGTCAGCGCCACGCTCGCCGCAACGGTGATGGTTTCGGTCACGCCGCCCTGTCGCAGGTCCATGGCGGTCTCGGCAATGTGACCCAGCCCGGTGGTCACGGCCTGCGCCAGGCGTTCTCCCTCCGGCGTCAGCGCCATGGGGCGCGATCCGCGTTGGAACAACAATACGGTGAGGTTGTCTTCCAACTGGCTGATCTGGCGGCTCACCGCGGCCTGGGAAACCCCCAGCTCATCGGCGGCATGGGTGAAGTTCCGATGCCGTGCAGCGGCCTCAAAGGCAACCAGTGCGGTTGTGGGCGGTAGTTCGCGGCGTAATCGTTCCATAACTTCACATTATACCAGAACCGACTATTTCTGAACTGTTGTTCCCTCGGTCTTTTGCCTCAGTATGTCGGTTCGAACGCTACTGGGGAGTGCCGTGCCATGTCCGAGATCGTATCCTTTCCCTCTGCCCGCGATTTTGATCCCGCTGCTCTGGCTGCGGTCGATCAGGCCTATGGTGAGGCACGTCCTCTGCCCAGCGAGGCTTATGTTTCGTCCAGCTATTTCGATGCCGAACGGGCACGGATGTGGTCGCGCAACTGGATCTGCCTGACCGCGGCGTCCTACATCCCCGCTGCGGGTGATGTCATCCCGCTTGATCTCGCCGGTGTGCCTCTGTTTGCCATGCGTGGTCGTGACGGTGAGGTCCGCGTGTTTCACAACGCCTGCCCCCATCGCGGCATGAAGCTGGTCAGCGAGCGCGGCAATGCCGGCGCACTGCTTACCTGTCCCTATCACAACTGGGCCTTTGGGTTGGGCGGTGAACTGCGCCAGACCCCGCATATCGCAGGCACCGGCAAGCACACCTGCGAAGGTTTCAACAAGGCAGACTTCCGCATCAAGGAAGTCGCCAGTGCGGTCTGGTTCGATCAGGTTTTCGTCAACCTTTCGGGCGATGCCGGATTGTTCGAGGACTTCATTCGCCCGGCGGCGGAACGCTGGTCCATGTTCGATGCTTCGCTCATCCGTCACGGCGGCGCTGATTCCATCCTCACCTTCGATCTCGATTGCAACTGGAAGCTCGCCATCGAGAACTTCTGCGAGGCCTACCACCTCCCCATGGTCCACCCCGCCCTCAACAGCTATTCGAAACTTGAGGATCATTACAACATCGAGGAAGAGGGCCATTTCTCCGGCCAGGGAAGCCTTGTCTACGAACCTGAGCGTGACGGCACGCCCCTGCCGAAGTTCCCCAACCTGCCGCCTGAATGGGACAAGCGCGCGGAATACCTCGCGCTCTA